>JAGCFU010000086.1 GCA_017649945.1 Bacteroidales bacterium
ATGGCAGATTTTGACGACGAAAATATTGATAATCAGGAACTTGAAGAGATAAACGAGATTGGTGACGATGTCACGCAAGTGCTTGACGGCTTCGATCCGACGGCGGAAGAGGAGTCGGGAATGCTTGTGCAGTCGGGCGACGGCTACCGTGTGGTGCCGCTGAAGGGTATGTTCGAGAACTGGTTCCTCGACTATTCTTCGTATGTCATCCTCGACCGTGCTGTGCCTGAGATTGACGACGGTTTGAAGCCTGTGCAGCGCCGTATCTTGCATTCCATGAAGGAAATCGACGACGGACGCTACAACAAGGTGGCTAATATCGTGGGAAACACCATGAAATATCACCCTCACGGTGACGCTTCCATCGGTGACGCGCTTGTGAATCTGGGGCAGAAAGACCTTCTCATCGATTGTCAGGGTAACTGGGGCAATATCCTTACCGGTGACGGTGCGGCGGCTCCACGTTATATTGAGGCACGCCTCTCAAAATTCGCTCTCGACGTGGTTTTCAACCCGAAAACGACAGATTGGACGTTCTCATACGACGGCCGTAACAAAGAGCCTATTTCGCTTCCTGTGAAGTTCCCGTTGCTGCTTTTCCAAGGCGCTATGGGCATCGCGGTGGGTTTGAAGTCGGAGATTCTACCTCATAACTTCAACGAACTCATCGACGCTTCTATTTCTTACCTCAAAGACGAACCTTTCGAGCTTTATCCTGACTTCCAGACAGGTGGTTTAATCGATGTCAGAGGCTACAATGACGGCGGTCGCGGCTCAAGAGTGCAGGTGAGGGCGAGGATATCACAACTCGACAAAAAGACATTGGTAATCACTGAGATACCTTACGGAACGACGACTGAGACCCTGATTCAGTCAATCACTCAAGCTGGCGAAAAAGGTAAGATCAAGATTCGTCGTGTCGATGATAACACCTCGAAAAATGCTGAAATAGTCATTCATCTGGCTCCAGGCGTGTCACCCGACCAGACAATCGACGCACTTTACGCCTTCACGAAGTGCCAGGTCAAACTGAACAGCCTATGCACATGCGTGATTCACAACGATAAACCTGAATTTACGACTGTTTCAGCCATTTTAAGGCACAATGCCGACCACACACTCGATTTGTTGAGCTGGGAGCTGCAAAACACCTTGGACGAGCTGGAAGGCCAATGGCATTGGATTTCGTTGGAGAAGATATTCTTCGAGAAACGTCTTTACAAGATTTTGGAAAAAGACGCTCCGAGCTTTGACGCACAAGTCGATGCCATCGAAAAGGCGTTCGACCCGTATCGTGAGCAGCTGAAGAAGGAAATAACTCGCGACGATGTGCTGAAACTTTGCGAGAAGCCGGTTCGTAAGATTTCCAAGTTCGATATCAAGAAGGCTGAGGAACAACTGGAAGTCATTGAAAAACAGATAGAACAGGTGAAATACGACCTCGACCATATAGTGGATTACACAATCCATTATTTCGAGGAAATAAAGCGTAAATACGGCAAAGGACGCGAGCGTAAGACCGAAATCCGCAATTTCGACAATATCTCGGCGGTGGCGGTGGCGGCTAACAACGAGAAGCTGTACGTCAACAAGGAGGAAGGCTTCATCTGCACCGGCGCAGGCCTTAAGAAAGAGCAAAACAAAGACGCTTACGGCTATGTCTGCGACTGTTCCGACATCGACGACGTCATCGTGTTCCGCGAAAACGGCACGTTCTCGGTGGTGAAACTGCAGCCGAAGCTGTTTGTCGGACCTGAGAAGATTATCTACGCGAACATCTACCATAAAGGCGACAAACGCACGATTTACAACATGGCTTATCGCAACGGAAAGCCGGGAAATCCTTACTATGTCAAGCGTTTCTACGTCGATGGCATCACTCACGACAAGGTTTACGACCTGACGATGGGTGAGCCAGGCTCGAAAGTGGCGTATTTCTCAGCAAATCCTAACGGAGAAGCTGAAGTCATAAAGGTGCAGCTGCGTCCCGCTCCGAAGCTCAAGAAGCTGTCGTTCGACTACGATTTCGCCACTTTGGACATCAAAGGACGTGCAAGTAGAGGTAATAAGCTCACAAATCACAGCGTGAACCGCATTTTTAAGCGCGAGGAAGGCGTTTCGACCCTGTCTGCACGTGAAATATGGTACGACGACACTGTGAAGCGTCTGAACGCCGATGGACGCGGTGTTTCAATCGGCAGATATTCGGGCAACGACAAAATCATGCAGATTCACGCCAACGGCGAGTTCCGCCTCACGAACTTCGACCTCTCGACGCATTTTGACGACGACATGACGATGATTTTCAAGTTCGAGCCTGAGACGATTTTCACCGTTTTGTACATCGAATCTGAGACTAAGTTAATGTATATCAAGAGGTTCACTGTCGAAGATGATACTCCTTTGAACAAACGAATCTCATTCATCGGTGAAGGCGAGGATGCCAAGTTCTTGATACTGAATATGGACGTTTTGCCGAGGCTGTTGCTGAAATTCAACGATGGCGTAAGCGGCAAACACTTTGAGGATGAAGAAGTTAACGTTGACGAATACATTGGCGTGAAGAGCTACAAAGCAAAAGGAAAACGCCTCTCTGTCCACGACGTGAACTATTACGAGTTCCTTGAGCCTTTCGAGCCGCCTGTAGTGGAAGAGGAACCGGAAGCAGAGGAAGAAACTATAGAGAGCTCCGATAACTCTGAAACTGTCGAAGAAAAGGATAACTCTGAAGTTTCCGAGAACTCTACTAACGACGATAACAATAAAGACGGCCAGTTGACGTTATTCTAACAATGAGGAAGTATATTCTGATATTATCAGCTGTAATTCTGCTGTTGCTCTCGTGCTCCCAGCAGCATGGCATCGCACGTCGTTTTGTGAAGAACAACCGCAATACTGTCGTGGCGTTATATCTTCCTGAGAGGCTCGAAAAGAGGAACCTTCGTAATGATTCAATACCTGCGGAGTTGGCTGAAGAATCGCTCCAAACTCAGATTGAATATCTTGAAAAACAAGTTAAAGTAATAGATAAAGTAAACGATGATAAGTTTCTGGATATCATTTACTTAACCATGAAGGAAACTTTGAAAGATTATGGTTTGACAGTGGAGTATTGGGGTGATAGTATTGCGCAACCTGACTCTACTCATTGGGTGATTGAGATTCCAAGAATTGAGGTAACTGAGGTATGCGAGCCTCAGCGTTTTTGCGATTGGATTTATGAGAACCGATATTGTCTTGATGTGCCTGTCGACTTGGTGAATGTCGCCACTTGGTTCAGTCTTTCTAACGACACAACCGCTACTATGACGTTCACGGAGCAGAATTACTTCAACGATACTGATGTTAGCTTTGATATCGATTATCAGAATAGTAAAATTGTTTCAAAGACATATTGCGACACTATCGACATAGATGGTTTCTATAGTTTCGCCACCATTTTAGGCAAACTGTACGCTGGCTATTGCTACGATTTTCTTATGAACAAATACATTGATAATCATAAAGTTGAGCCAATCGACACCATCAATCGCTACCGTTATGACCCATATGAAAGGTATTTCTACAGGACGGATAGGGATTATTTGATTGAGGTAAAATGATCGCTAATGGCTAATGGCTAATAACTAATGGCTAAAATCTAAACTTTCTTCCTTCCCTGAATCTCCTTGATCTTCGCCTTCATCTCGTTAGGTTTCACGTCATAGACCTTGCCGTCGAAGACGATGCGTGTGCTGCCTGTCTCCTCGGAGACGACCAAAACGATGCAGTCGTGGGTCTCGGAAACGCCGATGCCGGCACGGTGACGCAGACCGTAACTTCCTGGTAGTCTTGTCTGTTGCGTGATAGGGAGGATGCAGCGCGCAGCCACGATTTTGTTTTTAGAAATGACCATAGCACCGTCGTGGAGCGGACTGTTTTTGAAGAAAATATTTTCAAGTAAAGGCTTGCTGATGATAGCGTCAATGGTTACGCCGGTGTCGATAATGTCTTGTAAATCATTATCTTGCGTGAGAAGAATCAGTGCGCCTACCTTATCGTTACCCATCGAGATGCAGGCTTCGCAGATAGGGTCGAGGTTTGTGTCGTCAGCTTCCTTGTATTTCACGCCGAGACGTGTGAAAAACCTGCGGAATCCGATGGCAAACTTAGATGTTCCTATGCTTAACAGGAATCGACGGATTTCCGGTTGGAAGATGATAATCAGCGCGATGAAACCGACATTCACGAAAGCTCCGAGGATATAGGTGAGGAGCTCCATGTGCAGCAATGTCACGATTTTCAGACCGATAATCACTGCCACGATGCCGATGAAGATATTGATGGCTGTGCTGCCTTTCACGAGCGTGTAAAGGAAATACAGCAACAAGCCTACCAAAAATATATCCAGAATGTCTAAATAACGAATCTGAATGAAAGTGCTTATCATCAAATCAACCATAACATTCGAAATAATCTGCAAAAATACTAATATTTTTTTACAAACACAAAATTTTTAACGTCATTTCGACTGAAGCGCAATGAAATGGAGCGAAATACCCACTAATGGCTAATAGCTAATAGCTAATGGCTGAAAAAAGCTTTACCGCCTCTACCGCCTCTTTTACGTCATGGACTCGCAAAATATCAGCACCGTTTAGCAATGCAATGGTATTTAAAGTAGTAGTTCCGTTGAGTGCTTCTTCTGGACTGATATTCAATGTTTTATAAATCAATGATTTTCTTGAAATTCCTATCAATACCGGCAAATCGTTGATACGATATTTGTCGATGTCTTTAAGAAGTCCGAAATTGCATTCGATGGTCTTGTTGAACCCGATCCCGGGGTCTAAAATGATCTGC
>JAGCFU010000087.1 GCA_017649945.1 Bacteroidales bacterium
AATTACCGATGTTATTTTTGTATGATTAAAAGCCCGTTCGCCAATATGTACTACAGAAAAGGGAATGTTTATTTTTGTGAGTTTCTTGCACCCAACAAATGCATGACTACCTATGTGTGTTACTGAAGAAGGAATTGAAATTGATGATCCTTCGTAAAATGGGAATGCCCAGTCTCTGATTATTTGACATCCTTGCTTTATTTGATAATGCGAGTAACTATTATGACCACGTTTTAATAGATGTAAACCATCACGGCTATATATTACACCATATTCGTCTCTAATTCCATTGGCAATTTCCTCATCAGAAGCCTTTGCTGTTAATAGTTCATGGGTGGAAACAAAACAATCTTTTTCAATTACGATATTGTAATCACAGTCAAGTTCTTTAACGTTATATAACAAAGGGTATTTGTAGTATTCATCATCTGTGCAGACAAATAGAAGGTCTTGTTCCCCTTTTCGAACTTCGAGGTTGAAAAATTTGCCAGGTGTTGCAATTCCTTTTTCTTCGTCAAAAGGAATACTTTACATTCTATTTCTGTCTTAATATGTAATACTGATGTTCCCATGGTTATATTGTCACTCACAATCACTGCTTTGCTGCAATCTATACAATTCCTTTTGCTGCTCTATCTCGCGGCGCAGTTCTTCCTCGGTGGGCAAATAGAGTTTATACTTGCTGGCAAACAATTGTTCATTGCCATTTAATATGGAATATTTTGCGATGTCCTCATCCGTTTCACTGCATAGCACAATCCCAATCGTGGGATTGTTGCCTTCCTTACCCCTTAACTCGTCAAACATTCGCACGTACATATCCATTTGCCCCACATCTTGATGCCTTATCTTCCCTATCTTCAAGTCAATCAGCACATAGCATTTCAAAATGATGTTGTAAAACACAAGGTCGATGAAATAGTCTTGGGCTGCCGTTCGTATCAGTTGCTGTCTCCCCACAAAGGCGAATCCACGACCCATCTCCATGATGAATTCCTGTAAATGAGTGATTATGGCACTTTCCAACTGTGATTCGCTATAACTGTCGTCTTTTCTGAAGCCCAAAAACTCTGCAATTCTCGGACTTTGGAGCAACTCCGCCTTCTCGATTTCCTCATTTGGTTTTTCCGATGGCAGTTGTGGCTGCTGGAAATGCCTTTCGTAGTATTGGGTTGCAATGTTTCTGTCCAATATCCTCACACTCCACGCCTCTGTTGAAGCTGTCTCCAAATACCATCGTATGGCGGTGTCGTTTCCCACACGTAATGACTTGAAGATATGCGTCCAAGTCAGATTTGGAAATCGCGATTTCCAAATCTCAATGTCGGGAACAACTAAATAAAAATGACGGAAAGCGCGCAAATACCTTCCGCTGAATCCTTTTCCGTAGGTTTGAGTCAGTTCTTGAGATAGCATCTCTATCAATTGTGTGCCGTAATCCGCGCGTTCCTTGCCTTTCTGCTCTTGCTCCACGATGCGTTGTCCTATGCGCCAATAGGTCTCAATCATCACGGCGTTCACGGCTCCGTATGCCGCATTGCGCCCTTGTTCCACCAGCCGCTTGATGTCGCCGATGAATGATTCCGTGTTGCTATGTAAGGTCAGGTCTGACATATCGTTTTGAACCTCGCAAAGGTACAAAATATTTTGAAATCCAACTATCAATTTGCGAAATGGGCGGTTTCATAGATTTTTCGGGAAATAACAGGTAGAGAGATGAAAAATCCGCAATCCAAGCCTTTCGTCTGGATTGCGGATTCTTCCTAAAAACTGAAATGAGCCTTATTTCAGCCCCTTCAGCCACTTATCAATCTTCGCCCTACCTGTGCGCACTTCGTGGCCATAGATGCTGAACTTGCTCGTGACCTTGGCCTTCGAGAAGGCTCTTTTCACATTTTCATTATCCTAATTGATATTCACCAGCACGAATGGCAGCGATGACACCACCATCAATGAGCAGGTCGGTGCCTGTGATGAACTTGGCATGTTCGCCGAGCAAGAAGGCTGCGGCTTCGGCAATCTCGTCGCTGGTGCCAGTGCGCTGGGCGGCTGAAGCATCAATCATGCGCTGGTAGCCCTCGCCGTTGGCGTTGAACTCGTCGTAAGCCAACGGGGTGACTACGACACCCGGCGATATGGTGTTGATGCGGGCACGACGTTTGCGCCAGCTGGTGGCGGCGGCACGCTGCGCCTGCAGGTGGTTCAATCGTTTGGCGATCATGTAAGCGAAGCCGCTGTTCTGCATAGCCACCTCTTGAATGAATTTCACCTCTTTCAGTTTGGCGGTCGGTGTCTGCACCAATTGCAGTTCGATGTTATTGGGGATAGGGTACATATAGGCTGCCTGACTGCTGATGATGAGTCCTGCACCACCCTCGGCCATCACTTCGCCAAAGGCATCGACGGCATAACCCGTGCCGACCATGTCGAGGTCGATGATATGCTCGGGGTCGGCCTGATTGGGCGATGCACCAGCCGTATCGATGAAGTACATCACAGGACCCAATTCAGCGGCCTTCTTTGCAAAAGCCTCTATACTGTCTTTCTGCAAAGCGTTCACCTGCATTGTTTCCACATCATAACCACAACGGCTGAAATCCTCACCGACGCGCTCCAATGCCTTCTCGCTGATGTCA
>JAGCFU010000088.1 GCA_017649945.1 Bacteroidales bacterium
CGGTGACGACAGCCACACCGTATCGATATATATATTCTGTTGATAATCAGACTTTAACGGCATTGCGACAAGCTGAATTGCGGAGTCAGCGACGAGACCGTCCATATTCATCATATTGTCCTGGAAGTCGGAATACATGAACAAAGAGGCCGATTTGAAGCCGTTGCGTTTCATTATCATCTGCAAGTTCTCGTATAAGTTATTGAACATCAACGGTGAAGCCTCTGTCTGCATCGCATCGATGCTCATCAGCATCTCATCCTGGTTCATAGGGTATTCATTGTCTGGCTGACGGCTGTTGGTGAGAAGCACAAATCTCTGTGAAGGGCTGATATTACTGACCAAAGCGCGTGCCGAAGCTCTCGAGTCCTCGATTAATGAAATCTCCGACGACTGGCTGTGCATCGACATCGAGTTATCGATATAAACCGCGACAAGATTGTCAGCATCGTCGGTCTTCAGTTTCTGCTCGGTATTGTAAGGATATGCGAAGGCAAACACGAGTCCGGCAATGAATAACATCCTCATTATCAATGCGATAATGTATTTCAACTTCTTCGTTTTGGCGTTCTCCTGCTCTATCGTCTTCAGCGTGGCGGTGTTGCTGAAATACACGATTTTATGCCTTCTGAAGTTGAAAAGGTGTATGATGATTGGAATCGCGAGAGCGAAGAGGCACCAGAGGATATTTGGATATAAAAAGCTCATATATAGTTGATCAGTTGTTCAGTTAATCAGTTTTCAAGGACTGATTACCCGAATTTTAGCATTTTCAGTTTGCAAAGATACAAAAGAATTCGAACCAAACATTGGATTTTTTCCAATATTCAGTTCATAAAAATGTGTAAAAAAGGTATATTTAATCCTATTTCCCGTAAGGTTGTTGTTCTTCGGCGGCGGAAGGCAATGGAGGGTCTTCTGTTGTCGGATAATTGCCGATTTCGTAAAGGAATTCGGGGGCGAAATCCACTCCGCACGCCCATTCGATGGTCCAGTGATTCAATCCGTATTGTTTGAATTGGGACAAATCTTTCAGTTGCTCGAAAACACCGTCATTCAGATACGGCTGCAAATCAACGACTTTCGTCACGCCGTCGCTGAAAGTTATTGACAACGTGTAATCTTTAATGTAATCGACATCTACAACTCGTATCATTTCACATCTCCTTTCCACCACATATAGATAATGATTCCATAGAATCTTGAAATTTCTGGTATGTTTTTAAAATTTAAAACGTACAAAGTTACGATTAATTTTCAGATGTGCAGCCGGAGGAGGGAAAAATAAATTTAAAACGGGGCATAAAAAAAAACGTGTCATTCTGATTTGGGGGCAGGATGACACAGTCGGGGGTTAAGCTATCTATTTAAGAATCAATTTTGATTAGTATTTCATCTCATATAGTAGTCTATATCAACATTTCGTTCTATCATATGAATAACACAATGTGTAATACTTTGACCATTGTGATATATCGTCATGCCATAATTCTCAAAAGTTGCATCTCTAATCGGTATCCCCATTGATACAGCTATTTTATCATAACCATAACCACGTAATTCTACCACGCCATTAGTTGTTGATATTATTTTCATTGGTTTAGCACCCATGGGAGTCGCCCCCCAAGAGCCAGCCAAAGCATCTGGATTATTAACAGTTACAGAATAACCAATACCACCAGAAATGTTTTTTTCTATTACAACATCGCGTCGGCAACCTATCTGTTCCCCTCTCACAGGATTTCCTCTTTCATAACGTTGGTGAGTGTTCGAATGAAACACAGCAGATTTATAGGGAGGATTATTGTCACCACTAAATAAAGATTGCAAAAGCTCCATATTCATTTTTTTAATTATCCATATACTCAATTGCTTCTAGAACTGTCATGGTTGGCAATTCGCATAACAATGATACGAATTGCCAAAGTTCCATTTCTTTATCGTCAATATCACCATCTATTGCCATCATCGTTCCAAGATATGCTGCAATATAACGCTTCTGTGTATTTGTCATAACTAAAACAGTGGCAATTAATTCATCTGTTTTGATATTATCAGATAATTTAAGCAATGAAACAAAATCATCTGGTGTTATGCCAAAACGCAACGCTTCTTTTGACATCATTGAAAGTTCTGCTTTGTCAAGTCTTCCATCGGCTGCTGCCATCATTTTTGCCAATTTAATAATAGCAGCCATTTCCTGTTTGTTAAAAGATAAGTTATCCATAGTAATAATTTAAATTCACCTACTCTTTGATGCAGTTTTCGGCTTCCCTGCTTAATCATTATTGATTCAAGAAGCCGATGTTTCTGAAAGGACACAAAGAAAGGCGCAAATCCTTTCGCTATAACCTTATTCATCAGTAGGTGTCTGGAATACCTTTCGTGCAATAAGGATCGAATGAGATTCACGCCAGAAGCGCAAACTCGTCCGCAAACTTATTCCTGCACGATTGTAATGTTTTCCAGACTTCACTGATGCAGAACAAGAGCATCAAGCTCAATATTTTATCTTTTTATTTATTCTTTTTCTGTTTCTTAGCTTTTTATTTTCGAATTTCAACTGCAAAAGTATAACTTTTTAATTAAAAATGCAAGAAATTGTTGAAAAAATTGAATGAGATTTCTCCACTCCGCTTCGCTGCGGTCGAAATGACAGATTGTTGTTGCCACCGGCATTAAGGGCGTTAAGGCAATTAAGGGCGTTAAGGGCATAACGCCCTTAATGCCGGCAGCAAAAATCCCGTAAATCTTGTTAATCCTGTCTAAAAAATAATTCCTGTCAGAAAATTCATTATCTTTGCATTCGTATTTCCTACCATATAACAAATAGCATCGTAAAATTTATTAACCGAAGATGAAATCGCAAGTTGGCGACAGGGAATGGTATTGTTTAATAAATTTTAAAACGATGGAAAAGAAAATTATTAAAAAAGACAAATCAACGCTTATTAGCGTTCATGATGTTGAGAAACTCATAGTAACAATCAGAGGAATTCAAGTGCTCATCGATCGCGATTTGGCTTCTCTTTATCAAGTGGAAGTCAAGCAAATGAATAGACAGGTAAAGCGCAATATTGAACGTTTCCCCGAAGATTTCATGTTTCAACTAACAAAAGAAGAATACAATAGTTTGAAGTGCCAAAATGGCACTTCAAACGAAAGAGGCGGCGATCATCGAGCATTACCCTATGCTTTTACGCAGCAAGGTATCGGAATGCTTAGCGGATTGCTTCGAAGTCAAGTGGCCATTGATACCAACATTAAAATAATGAGAGCCTTCGTGGGAATGCAGCGGTATATCGCAGCAAGCTTGTAAATCTTTCAGCGTTTGGACAGAGTTGAACTACAGCAATTGGAAAGCAAACAGTGGATGCAGACAACCAATAATAAAATAAATGACATTCTAAATAAAATTGAAGCAAAATCGCCTAAATTACTTCCCGAACAGGTATTTCCGACCGGATGTATATGGGATGCTTGGACTTATGTTTCAGATCTTGTCCGTACTGCTAAGGACAGAATTATTCTGATTGACAATTTTGTGGACGACCGCGTAATATCCTTGCTCACTAAACGTTCCGATGGAGTCTTAGCAACAATCCACACCCGCTATAATGAGCAATTTTTAACCGACTTGAAAAAACATAATATACAATATCCGGGAATTGAATACAAACAACTATCCAACAGAAATCATGATCGTTTTTTGATAATCGACGAACAAGTCTATCTGCTTGGTGCCAGCCTAAAAGATATAGGTACCGGTTTATGTGCAGTTACCCAAATGGCAATCGCTCCAGATAGGATATTGGAACTATTATAAAAGCATCCTTGAACTATGATTGCCTATTCATAATAATTATACAAATTAAAATTTTTAGTACTTTTGCAAAAACATTTTCAGACAATGGCAAAGGATTTAAAACCTCATATCGGGATCTTCGGGCGCATGAATAACGGCAAAAGCTCGATAATCAACAAGTTAACGGGACAAAAGATGGCTATCGTGTCGGAACAGGCAGGAACAACCACCGACCCCGTGAAGAAATCAATAGAGATTTTCGGCATCGGCCCGGTGATTCTGATCGACACCGCCGGCATCGACGATATGAGCGAACTCGGCAAACAACGCGTGGAGAAGACATACCAGACTCTGAAAGAAATCGACTGCGCTATTCTGGTGATTGCAGGGAATGTTTTTGGCGAGCCGGAGAGGAAACTGATTGAGGAATTCAAGAAACATGAGACGCCTTTTATTGTCGTTCATAATAAAGCAGACATCGAACATATCGATTTAAGGTTATTACTGGATATCGAACAAAATTTCAGCACTAAAGTACTGGAGTTCAGCGCCTTAAACGATGATGCAAAAGTGCTTCAAGAAGCTTTAAAAAAGGCCATTCCTGAAAGCGCCTACAAAAAAGCGTCGCTGCTCGGAGGCATAATAAAACCTGGCGATGTGGTGGTTCTGGTCACCCCTATCGACGACGAGGCTCCAGAAGGCCGAATGATTCTTCCTCAGGTGATGGCAATACGCGACGTGCTTGACAACGACTGCATCTGCGTGGTGCTGAAAGAGACAGCTCTCAAACAATACTTCGACAACAACCCGAAGCCGGCACTGGTTGTCACCGATTCTCAAGTGTTTGCACTTGTGAACAAAATCGTGCCTCAAGACGTGCAACTC
>JAGCFU010000089.1 GCA_017649945.1 Bacteroidales bacterium
GTCACCGTCGGTCCATTTGAAGAAAGTATCACTCTGTGCGTTGGCGGCAAAACCCATTGTCATTATAATTGCGATTGCGAATAATATCTTTTTCATTTTATTTCTCTCCTATTATTTTATCTTACAACAATTTTCTGTGTCTTATCATTTAATCTGAAGATGTAAACACCCTGTGATTTCACGTTGACGGTTTCCACTCCATTCACACGCTGTCTTGAAACCATGCGTCCCATGACGTCGAAAATCTGCAGTTCGCCTTCGCCGCTGACAATGATGTCGTTGCCGCTCTGGTATGCGAAGATGT
This sequence comes from Bacteroidales bacterium, assembly GCA_017649945.1. Taxonomy (GTDB): domain Bacteria; phylum Bacteroidota; class Bacteroidia; order Bacteroidales; family F082; genus Limimorpha. Next base: position 305 of record JAGCFU010000089.1, read on the forward strand.
CGCTCGTGCCATCGCCGTTAGCGTTTCTGAATACAATCTTGAATCTCGCCATTCTGTCGGCAGGTGAGCCGATGAAGGTGTAGCTCGGGTTGACGCTGAGGTCGATTTCCTCTTCCGCCAGAATATCGATGAGGTAGATTCCGTTGAGGCTCATCTCATCGCCTGCGAAGCTGATGGTGTAGGTTCCTGTTTCATTCGCCTTGAAATACAGCGGTACGTCGCCTTGACGGTCGGAGAACACAATCGAATATTCCTCATCGTCTTGAGGGATGAAGAGTTTCGTATTGCTGCCAATCATGTTGAATTTAGGCATACACTTGCTTTCTTTGAAGCTTACAACGGCGTTGTCGACAACCTTTGTAGAAACATCGCCTCTTGAGGTGATTGTCTTTGCTAATGTCATCTGTAACGAGTTGTTGTTGCTTGGAGCGACAGCATCCTGTGTTGCAGCTTTGGTGAATGTAACTTCAGTTCCTGCATTGCCATACACTGCAATACCTTGGCAAGGATTGATAACGCTATTAGCTTCTTTGTTTGTGACCGCAGAAGCATTTACTAACTCGCTAAATGCGCAATCAACTGTGACCTTGCAAGTAAGCGGGTTGCCGATGAGGTTCCAGCCGTCGTTTGCAAGAGTTACGGTTGCAGTGTTATCATTCGACAGAGGCTGAATGACACCTGCCACGCTGATGGTATTACCCTCTTTGCTTGCGTAGAGATAACCTGTGCCGCGCTGGAAACCTGCTTCTAACAACGAACTATTGTCCGAATGCTGGAGATTGAGCCATTTGTTATTAGCCCAGTCTAATTTGTAAATATCTTGATCATTAATAGAGCCGGTTGGGAATGCTGCACCATTTACAGGTGATGCGACGAAGTACCATTGATCGGACGTATACGTATATAGTGTACCCCAATCTGCAGCTTGTTCAATATTCTTTTTCACTGTGGCATTTACACCTGATGACTTTGTGATAAGTTGACCACCGTCTTCGATAACGAGGTTGGCAGCAGTACCGTTATTGGTTAAAGCCTCTGAGACTTCAAGGACCTGGCCGCTTTCAACGGTGTAGGTCTCATTATTTGCAATAGTTAATGACTCGAGTGTTGTCGGGCTGTGGAATTCGAGATCGGTGTCGCCATCTCTAACATAGAGATATACTGCACTTTGACCACTGGAATAACATGTGAATCGTGGGCTGCCAGTATTATATCTAAACATATTTTTGGTATTAGTACCTTGAGCGGTTAAAGTTACTGCAGACCCATCCATTGATAGAGCCCATTTCCCATTAGCATCATTGCTCGTTTGCATTCCGACATCATTACTTGAACTGCTTGTTGCACAAATATATTTTGAGTTCTTGACATCATACATTGTCCATTTATTAGTATTATCACCACTGAGCACAACCTCATACAAACCATTAACTTCTGTAAATGTGTTGGAAGTTACTTTTATATGTACAGTATCTCTTACAGCTCCGTTTTGCTTACCCATTGCAGGAATTTTTCCATTTGTTCCACTTGCAATGATATAATGCTTTCCTGCCTCTAATGTTACAGTTGAGCCATCAACTAAAGTATATGTGTGCTGCACTCTGAATGTTGCGCTTACTGTAACATCATAACCTGGCATTGTGAATGTGTTGTTGTTAATAGTGATTTTTGTTGAAGTGTCGTCTGTTTTGTAAACATCCCATGAATCCAACATGTAGCCACTGCTTGGTGTCGCCGTTAGAGATACAGTTTGACCTTCATAAGCACTTGAAGGAGTTGCTTCAACACTGCCATTCGTTATACCAGTTGCAATTGCCACTGAATGTTTGCTTCCAACAGCTTTTTTATACAATGTGTTTGCAGTTCCTGATCCATAACATGCCCAATATGTACCACCATCTCTTAATATGGCATTAACCGATTGTGCAGTGTTGTATTTACTTACAATAGTATATGTCGCTGTTCCTGAAACCGAGAACAAACATTTATCATCCGAATTATCTCCTAATTCTATTTGACTTGCAGTTCCAGTACTTACAGCATATTGTTTTTTAGCTGCGTTATATATAGTCCAGTAATCTCCGCTTGAGGCAATGTGCCATAAATAAGCGGAAGCATCTGCTACAATAATCCGGTTATTCGAAGGAGATATTGATTGTCTATTAAATCTTTTTGAATTAAGAGTATTTAGCATTGCATAACTTCCATTTGCAATGATATAATCACCTTCTGTAAGTTCACCTGAATATTGGAAGAACAATTCCGCCACTTGTCCGCCAATTGTAATGGCATATGCCGGAACAGTAAGAACATCACCATTCAAAACATCGTCGGTGACATCTGAGTTATCAGATTGTTTTTTAACGCTCCAGATAAATACCTTGCCTGCAGTAACATTTGTTGCACTCAAAGTGATTTCGGTGCCATAGGCGACATCGGCATTGGCTCCTGCTTCAATCTCTTCTTCGTCACCATATGATGCCAATAAATCGACATTAGCAACTGAACTTAACGCAACGTTGAATGATTGTGCTCCCCATTGAGCATATAAAGTTGTGTCGGCATTAATAAGAAATTCATCATCAGGATCATAATAGTCGCCGCTGCCATCCGATTTTGTATTCCAACTGCTGAATTCATATCCCTCACGTGTAAACTCATTATCTAGTACCGTAACTGTTGAACCTGAAATGTAAGGGCTATTAGGGTCGCTCATTTCGCCAGTGCCACCGTTGGCATTGTATGTAACCGAATATGCCTCAACAAAAGTAGCGCTAACGGTTACATTTTTCGAAGGCATTGTGAATGTCGCTGGATTTGTTTTCGCATCTGGACTTAATGAAACATTTCCCTCATCGGCATCTTTAACGCTGAAAGTACTGAATCTGTATCCATCATCGGCAGTTGCTGTAATTGTAACCGTTTCGCCTGCCACTGCCGCATTAACAGTTGCCGCACTTATTGTCGCATTGACAGAGCCGTTTTCGATGCTTCCACTAATTGTAATAGTCTGTTTAACTGTACCAGTAAGAGCAATCTCTTTGTCATCTGCTCCATCTGATGATACTGTGATTTTGCCATTGTATGTGTTGCTTGACAAACCAGATTTGAGACGTACGTAAATCGTTGTTGCCGACACTGTTCCGCTTCCTTTACTAATAGTTATGTCTGATGTTTGCCAGTTGCTGTTATCTGATGAAATCTCGAAGTTGGCACTGTTAGTGGCAACTGAGATGTTCGCTGTGAGGTTTGCTCCACTTACTGTAAATGATTTACTATCTGGACCGCCACCATAATTATATGTGAAGTCTGAAATTGAAGAGACTGAAGTTGTCACACCTGGAGCCACGACAATATCTGATGAACTACGAGGTAATATCTCTTTCTTATTGCCATATTGCAAATAAACGCCGGTAACATTATAAGTTTCACCATTGGTAAAACTCATTCCTGAATATAATTGATTATATGGCTGAATTGAGTCAGTTCCATCCGACAAGTATTTTGAAGTGCTGTTGTATTTCAAACCGCCTAATGTATACACACCACCAGTGCACACTCCTGACAAATCTGCAATGGTTTTGTTGGTTATTGGGGTAATTGTTCCGCCTGTATTAACAGTAATGTTAGTTGTACTTGTAGTGAGGTTTGTAAATTCAGCGGCACCGTTATATAGTTTCAAACTCGCCTGTACCGTATTACTTAAAATATTTCCGACCGCGAACCCGGGTTTACTTCCGTAATATGTTATAAAACCTTTACCTGAACCATCAGTCACGTATGCTGTTTTTTCGTCGGTGGAAACTCCAGACACCACCCAATTGCCAAGAGTTACATACTTGTTAGTCGCAGTGCTTCCAGCTGTTGTCGCAGCTGAGAAAATTTGATCCATTGTGGTTAATGGGTTCACGACAGTGTAATTAGCTGTAGCCACCGAACTGCTAATGTTGTATTTTACAGCAATTGCTTTGATTGTTGTGGTTTCGTCAACGGTAATACCTTCATCTGGGTCATACACTGAGCTTGAAGTCGTTGGAGTAGCTGGATTTTCACCTATTGTATAATAGATGGTTGCTCCTGTTGTATCACTTTCCAACAGCACGACATATTCATTTATGATGACAGTGCCGCTTTCCGGGTCAAATGATGGAGCAGGAAGTGTGAATGCAGACTGGGTTATTGTTATGACATCTGATTTCACGCTGCCAGACTCAACTTTGAAGTATGCGGTACGTGGGGAGCTTGTTTTATTTTGTTTTACTGCAACGACCAACTCGTCGTCATCATATAATATGTCTCCAATCCAGTCCGGCTTGGTTGTCGAGGTCGTTCCTGCAGATGAGGTATAAAACACCGTCGGATTAGAAGCCAAAGTCTGGTCGGTGTCAATTGAGAAAGCAATATTTTGCGCAGCGCAAGATGGGGTGGCTAATGTTGGGGAAACGGTGATATAACCGCTTGATGCCACGAATGTTGCTGTAACCGTTGTAGGAGCCGACCCCATAGTTAATGTCGTAGGGTTATTGCTTGTGCTACCTAAAGATGCACCTGTTTCAGAAACCGACCATCCACTAAATGCATATCCAGAACTTGGTGTCGCAAATAATGTTATAGTTGAACTTGGTTCAATTGCATCGCCACTGTTTACTGTATTGCTGCCTGCATCTTGTCCTGCAATGCTGCCGTTTATAGCTGAATATGTAATTGTAGGCCAGAAATTTGCCGTAACTGTTGCATCTTCAGTTCCCATCGTGAATGTGGTTGTTGCATCATCTTCATCTACTACAGAAGCTCCCGTTCCTGAAACAGTCCAGTTATGGAATCCCCATCCGCTGCTGGCTGTTGCTTCTATATCTGTGGTTGCACCATTAATTAATGAAGTTGTTTCAATTGTCACTTCTCCACCAGCTTCAGGACTTGCAGCACCAGTTACTGTATGCGAAATAGCTTCAAGGGTCAGTTTTATAGAAGTAAATTGAGAGTTGTATGAGTTTGTAACATTCACTGAAAGTGCAGAAGATTGATAAGTTGAATTAATACTATACTCATAATCTTTATCTTTTGTTTCCCATGTTTGAGCTGCCGATGCAGTATAACTACCACTAACAATGCTAACAGACACTTTCGTTGAATGACCTGTAGAAGAGTGTATTGTAACTTTTGTAATTTTATATCCTGAAAATGTTGGAAGGCTTATCTGTGCGCCACTTTTTCCCAACAAAAAATAGCCTGAAGAAGCGTCACTAAAATATCTGCTAGTACCTGATGCCACAAAAGATTTACCATCACTATAATAAATCGTGCCAACATTGTTGCCACTTCCAGTATTTGGATGCGTGGTCAAGTTTGAATCGGTATAAAAATTATTCGCACCAGCAAAATTATATGTTTTGGTCTCAGTCCCACTACCACCACCTGAATAGTTGACAGTAATTGACTCAACCCAAATATATTTTGAACTATTTAATTGTATATATGTAATAGGAGAAGTTATAGTAAAAGTATAATTATTAAAACTAGATGAATTTGAAACTGTTTGAGCTGTAGCACCATTCACACTTAATGTTGCTGAATTAGATGTATTATATCTTTTTGCACTAACAACAATTGAAGTTGGCGTAACCTGCCCACTTGCTGATAAATTCATTTTTAAAACGCCAGCATTACTACTTGTACCAAGTTTTAAGCCATTGGCACCATTATAATATGCATTTGTTGCAGTAACTACATTCCCAGACAAATAATCAGCTCCAGACGAAACGATAGTACTGCAAGCCGTGGAAGTAGTAACACCTGTGCCATCACCAGAATTCTTTTTGAACGAAATAGTATAATCACCTCTCGTTTGTCCCCACAACCTCACCGGTTGCAGCATAATAGCAAGCAGCATAACCGCTGCTGCAATTAAGATTGTAAATCTTTTTTTCATTTTGTTTGTTTAGTTTTAGTTTAGTTATTTTTGTTTTGTTTGAATTTACGCCTTTAATATGGCAATTTTATTTGATTATTTCTATCCATTTCACGCTATCTCCTTGATAATCAAATATGTTCAATCACAGCTGTTTGCACTGCAAAAATATAAAAGAAAATCCAAATATTAAAAAAAAATTAACATATTTTTTTTGCACATCAACTTAAAATATTTTAAGAAAAAAATTGCTTGACAAGCAAGGTTTTATAACGTAATTTTGCATCAAGATTCTAAAAATTTGAATTTATGAAAAACAAAAGTTTGTCATTGTCTGATGAAAATTATTTGAGATCTAAGATTTATATCATCAGAGGGGTTCAGGTTATGCTGGACGCTGATTTGGCGGAAATTTATGGGTATGAAACAAGGTATTTTAACCGTCAAGTTAACAATAATATTGAACGATTTGACTTGGATGCAAGATTCCAGCTCACAAAAGAAGAGTTTCAAAACTTGATGTGCAAAAATTTCACATCAAGTTGGGGCGGCACGCGAAAACTACCCTACGCTTTCACAGAATTAGGAATTTACATGCTCATGACTGTGCTTAAAGGCGATCTCGCCGTAAGCCAAAGTAAGAAACTTATCAAACTTTTCAAGCAAATGAAAGATTTCATCATACAGCTGCAAAACGTTTTGCCTGCTTCAGAAGTCAGGATGCTTGCAATCCAAACTCACAACAACACCGATGATATTCGTCAGCTAAAGCAGCAGATGGTTACTCGTGATGAGTTGTCATTAGTCATCAAAGATTTTACGAATCCTAACATTAAAAAGGATTACCTTTTCTTTAACGGACAAACAGTTGAAGCCAATATGGCCTATTCAGAAATATATTCATACGCAAAGAAAACCATACATATAGTCGATAATTATATAAGCTTGAAAACTCTGGTTCTTCTTAAATCAGTGGCACGAGGTGTGAAAGTGATAATTTTCAGCGATAACATTAACAACGGTCTCCATCAGACTGAATTAGCTGATTTCAAAAACGAATATCCTAATGTGGACGTAACACTGGAACCCACTGGTGGTATTTATTACGACCGATACATTTTTATTGATTATAGCACCACAAATGAAATGATATTTCATTGCGGAGGCTCATCTAAAGACGGCGGTCGGCGAGTTACATCAATTACAAAAGTTGAAGATGTGAATCTTTATCGAAACATCGTCAGCACTCTTTCGTCGCGTTGTCAAGCTTCTTCATCATCGAGAACATGAAGACCGCGGAGATGACGCAGAGGATTATCAAAACTCCCCATATCATCACCAGCGAGAGGCCGGTGTTCCAGATGGAGCTGATGACAGAAGTGAGATAGTTGCCGATGGCTGTGGCGCCAAACCAAAGTCCCATCATCAGGCCCTTGAGCTTCGGAGGTGCCACCTTTGAGACGAACGAGATTCCCATCGGGCTGAGCAACAGCTCTCCGAATGTCAGCACCAGATAAGTGCTAATCAGCCAGTTAGGCGACACCAGCACGCCGCTCACGCCGCCTGTCGCCGACAACTCCTTCGGTGAAGGCAGTCCGAACGACGCCGCTGCCATCACGCAATATCCCAAGGCTGCCACAAGCATTCCAAACGCAATCTTACGCGGTGCCGACGGCTCCTTGCCTCTCTTCGCGAGAGCACTGAACAACGCCATCGAGACCGGCGTCAGAGCCACCACGAAGAACGGGTTGAAATGCTGGAAAATCTGAGGGAGAATCACCACATACTTGTCGACATTCAGAGCCTTATACCACACGCCTGCGACGCAAGCCGCCAACAGCAGTCCCGACAACGTCTTGCCGCGTTTCGTGTCACTCTGGAACACTCCGAACAAAGCATACACGCCCACTGCTATCATCGCCAAGGTGAACACGTCGAAGCCTATGCGTGTCCAGCCTGTCGCCACAGATGCTGTGTAGTCGCGCGCGAAGTATGTCAGCGTCAGGCCGGCCTGCTGGAACGCCATCCAGAAGAAGATGACGACGGCAAACACGAGGCACAACGCCACCACGCGTTCCTTGGTCTGTTTCGGCGTGAGCTCTACGACCTTCTCCTCATTCGCCGCCTTCTCGCCTTTGCGCACGTCGACGTGCTTGAACGACTTGCGGAAGCCGAAGTAGATGGCTATCGAGAGTATCAGCGAGATGCACGCGACGCCGAAGCCGTAGCTATAAGCCACCGACAATGAGTCGATATAATTCTGGCAGAACGCCGTCATGTCGCCTGTGAAGCTGCTCTGTGCCGATGCCAGCGTCTCGAGGCGCGTCATGCCGTCGGCAGTGATGGTGCCGTCGAGAAACTGGTGCGCCAGCGAAGGGATGTTTGCTTCGTAAGTGAAACCGTTCTTGCCGAGAAACATGTTGGTAACCGCTGTCGCCGTGGTGGGCGCGAACATCGAGCCGATGTTGATGGCCATGTAAAAGAGGCTGAATCCGCCGTCACGTTTCGCGGCATATTTCGCGTCATCATAGAGGTTGCCCACCATCACCTGCAGGTTGCCTTTAAACAGTCCTGTTCCTATGGCGACACACAGCAAGGCGAGAATCATCATGGTGAACGCCATGCCACCTGAAGCGTCTTTCTGCGTGAACAGAAGCAGATAGCCAGTGAACATCACCAGGATACCTGTCACGACAGTCCTTCCGAAGCCCCAGAACTTGTCAGCGATATATCCGCCAAGGATAGGCATGAAATAGACCGCGGCGAGGAAGATACCGTAAAACTGACCTGCCGTCTGTGCGGTGAGACCGAACTTAGCCTGCAAAAACAACACGAAGATTGCAAGCATGGTGTAATAGCCGAAACGCTCGCCTGTGTTGGCTAAAGCGAGGGCGTACAAACCTTTGGGATGACCTTTAAACATATTCTTTATTTTTTAAATACTTCTTGCATATACAATTTGTCGGGCGTGGTGTCGCTCTTCGTAAACGGACGCATACGGAAGGTATATTCGTATACATCCTTTTTTATCAGATACTTATCGAGTGCGCCGGGGCCGCATGTGGCGGTGCCTAACGGAGCCTGTTTGTAATCGATGTTGACAGTCCAGAAACCTGCAGGAACGATTTGGTTGATACGTTCCGCCTTTGTCAGTTCAATGTCAGAATATTTGTAAACGCTGAAGTTCAGTTTCTGTTCTCCGCTCACGAACAGTCCGTTGCCAGCCTGGTTGGTGATGGCGAACCATCTCACCTCGGTGCGGTTGCCGCTCTCCTGCGGTTCCTCGTGCATCTCAAAGAAATCCATGGCGTTTCTGTTGTACACTCCCACCCTTCCGGATGAGTTTCTGTCGGGATAATTCTCGGTGTCCTTGCCGAAGTATCTCACCTTGTTGTATTCGGACGGCATCATGAGCTGAGTGCCGACTTTCGGGAATGTCACGACTTTATCGGTTGGCATCACTTTCATCGTCACCACGATGTCGCCGAAGCCGTTAACTTTATATAACTGTCTGGTTTTCAGCACCAATTCGCCTTTATTATTTACAAATTCGAGGTTCACTGTCACGTTGACGTTGCCTGCGTCTATTCTTTTGACATCAAACGATTTCTTGCTTACGGTGAGGTTGTCCAAGCCAGCGGCCTGCCACAGTCTCTTGGCGTTCCAGTCGACGTCGTCGTTGAGCGTCGGGGCGCGCCAGAAATTCGGACGCATCGTACCTTCCAGAAGCTCTTCACCTTTATATATTAATGAGGTCGGGAAGCCTTCTTTTTTCTCGATTCTAAAACTAAAATCATTGTTGCTCAACAAGATAGCAATATTATCGTTTTTCACATTGAGTTCAGGTGAGGTTGGCAGTGCCGTAGGAGCTTTCTTGGTGATATTCAGCTGAATCTGCTCGTAAGCCAACTCTGTTCCGGCAGGCAGCAGGTCGTTGCCTTCCTTGATTTTGAACGAGAAGTTGATGAAATACTCCTGATTCGGATTGACGCCGGTGATATGCTCGGCCTTATATGGGTCGGGGATGTCGATGTGCACAATCTGCGACTCGCCTGGCTTGCAGTCCAATGTGATTTTGCTGCCGGTGTAAAATCTGTCGTTGGAGAATATGGTGTAGTCGCATTCAAAGTCGCTTAAATCTCTGAAGATGAATTTATTATCAATTTTAAACATGCCGTTATTCAAATCCATTGCCGTCACGGAGATGTTCTGATAGCATTTTTTCACTTCGGCCATGTGGTGATGGGGTTTTCTGTCGCTGGTTACCAGTCCGTTGACGCAGAAGCTGTCGTCGTTGCCGCAGTCCGGTATGGTGCCGAGGTCGCCTCCTGCCGCATACCATTCTGTCTTCATTTTCGTGTCATATTTTATTATCGACTGGTCGACGAAGTCCCAAATGCATCCGCCTTGGAGCTGAGGATATTTCTCGAAAACGTCCATGTAATCCTGCAGTCCGCCGCAGCTGTTACCCATGGCGTGGCAGTATTCGACCATGATGAACGGACGGTTTTTCTTGTCGAGATGTTCCTCTGCAAACCTCGTGAGGTAGTCGACGCCGGCGTACATCAGTCCGATGTAGTCGGTGTTGTCGTCATAGATGGCGCGTTCGCAGATGACAGGCCGTGTGTCGCGTTTCTTAATCCAGTTGTAGCAATATTCCGTGCATACGCCGTTGCCGCACTCGTTGCCGACCGACCACACGATGATTGAAGGATGGTTTTTGTCGCGTTCGACCATGTTTTTACATCTGTAAAGAAACGACTCTTTCCACTCCTCTTTCTTCGCGAGGCTGTTCTCCTCATAGCCTTGCGGATGCGATTCGTTGTTAGCCTCGTCGATGACGTAGATGCCATATTTGTCGCACAATTCGTACCAATAAACATCATCAGGATAATGGCTGGTGCGCACGGTGTTGATGTTGTTTTCGAGCATTATTTGAATATCCAGCTCCATAGTCTTCCTATCGACGTATTGTCCGGTTGTTCCGCTGTGTTCGTGACGGTTCACGCCCTTCACCATGATAGGTTTTCCGTTAACCTGAAGCAGTCCGTCCTTAATCTCAACGGTGCGGAATCCTATATTCGAGACAATCTTCTCCACTTCGGCGCCTTTGTTGTCTTTAATCTTTATCGTCATGGTATAGAGATCAGGCTTCTCAGCCGACCATGGCTTAACGCCTGCAATCATCGTCTTATCGAATCTCACAGTATATAACTTCTTGTTTTTGAAAGGTTTAAGGTCTTTTTTCGTAATCTCTTTCTTGAAAGTCTTTTTGATGTTGTTGCCATCTTTGTCCAGACCTGATATCTCCACTTCCACGGTGCATTTGCTTGGCATCTTTTTCGGGTCGAAGTTGATGTCGACATCCATGGCGAAGGTGCCGTTGTTATATTGGCTGTCGAGGCCGGCTTGCACATAGTAGTCGAAGATGTTGAGTTTCGGTTTTGAGTACAGCAGCACTTCTCTTGTTATTCCGCTCATACGCCAGTAATCCTGCGCTTCGAGGTACGAGCCGTCGCAGAAACGGTACACTTCAAGTGCCAGCCTGTTAGACCCGCCACAGGTTACATACGGTGTGATGTCGAACTCCGCCGGTGTCTTCGAGTCTTCGGAATAACCCACGAAGTTACCGTTCACCCAAAGATACATGGCCGATTTCACCGCTCCGAAATTGATGTAGACGTTACGTCCGTTCCAGTCTGCCGGCACCTTAAATTCGGTGATGTAATGTCCGACAGGGTTGTATGTCGTCGGGGCGTAAGGCGGATTCGACTTGAACTCGTTGGCCACATTGACATACACAGGCGTGCTGTAGCCATGCATCTCCCAGTTGCCGGGCACCGGTATCAAATCCCAACGATGATAGTCGTAATCAGCCGCGTAAAAGCCCTCAATTTTCCCATTCGGCGAGTTAGTGCACAAAAAACGCCATTCGCTGTCGAAATTACTCATGAATCTTTCGGTCGGACTTGGAATCACGTTGGTGCGAGGCGGCATTTTGTTGACCTGAAACACCGACAAGTCGTTCCACCAATCCTTAATCTCCACTTTCTGAGCTTCCGCGAAAAGCGATAACAATATGATACTCAACAGTATAGATAACTTTCTTCTCATAAGACAGTATTTTTTGAATCGAAAAATTTGATATTGCGAAATTAAACATTTTTTTGCAATTAATATTTAAGCTACAAAAAAATTATTATCTTTGCGAGTTAATCATAACATTCATCTTATGAAAGAAAAATTACTTTTTTTCAGCATAAAGCATCCTCTGTTGTATATTTTGCCGCTGGCCATTATTGTAAAAATCTTGGCTGCGATATTCACTGACGGATGGCTTACAGACATACAGTTCAACGGGTTCAACAATTACACAATACCGGAATCATGGATGACAAATCCTTGGATTGTCTATATTTCACGACTGGTTCTCGGAGCTTTTTCGCTGCTAATCATCACGTTAGCGTATAGAATTACAAAAATCATAGCCGACAAGACGACAGCTTTGGAGATAGCCGTGTTCGGAGCGTTCCTCTGGGCTGTTCCTTACGTTACCGTGCATCCGTTCGCATCAATAGTCTCGCTTCCGTTTCTGCTTTACGGCACTTTGCTTATAATAAAACAGCACAACTTATTGGATAACAATGAGATAGAAAAGTTTCACCACACCTCTTTCATCATAGCCGGATTAGTTCTCGGACTCGGATTCGCTGTCTATTACCATAGTTTGATATATTACATCGGAATCTTGGCGACGCTTTTCATCCTGAAAAACTGGAAAGGCGCTCTGATGACCTTGATTGGCTATGTCGTCGCCGTAGTAATCACACAAACCGTTGTCGACCTTGTGATTTACCATAGGCCATTCGTTGCGATAACAGCATTTTTCAATGATTTATGCAGTGGTTTCAGTTACTCATCCGATATTGAGGATAATCTTATCACAACAGCCGTACTCTTGCTGGTGTTTCTTGTTCCACCGATGTCATTTATGCTGGTTTTCGGATTTTTTAGAGTGTTTCGCAAATATATCCTGCTGGTTTTACCGACATTATTATCGTTTATCTACTCCATTTTGGTGTTAAATGATTTGAATATTGTGTTGATGACAATACCGACCTACTTAATTGCAGGTTATGTCGGATGGAAAGAGTTTTACAAACAATCGGCTTTTTGGGCCAAAAATAAATGGTTATTGCTGACCTGCTACATCGTTTTTGCATTGTTAAACACAGCCTTGCTGGTTACAACCTTTTTTATATAGATTATGACTAAAGACGAAGCGAGAATAAGGATTGCGGAACTAAGCGAAATAATTGACAATCACAACTATAAGTATTATGTTTTGGCTCAGCCGAGCATCAGCGACTATGATTTCGACATGCTGATGAACGAGCTCATTGCATTTGAGAAAGAGTTTCCGGAACTGGCGCTTTCCACCTCTCCCACCCAACGTGTGGGCGGCGACATCACGAAGGAGTTTCCGCTCGTGAAGCACCGCTATCCGATGCTTTCGCTCGCCAACTCATATAACCGCGACGAGATTATCGACTTTATAAAACGCATTGAAAAAACCATCGAAGAACCTGTGGAATTCGTGTGCGAGCTGAAGTTCGACGGCGTCTCCATAAGTCTCACTTACGAAAACGGCGTTTTGGTGCGCGCTGTCACACGCGGCGACGGCACTCAAGGCGATGAGGTGACAGCAAATATCAAGACGATACATTCCGTTCCGCTCAAGCTACGCGGTGATTTCCCGGATTTCCTCGAGATGCGCGGCGAAGTGATTATGCCACACGAGAGTTTTGAGAAAGTCAACGCCGAGCGCGATGAACTCGGATTGCCTACGTTTGCGAACCCAAGAAACGCCGCAGCCGGCACAATAAAGTTACAAGACTCAAAAGAAGCCGCCAGCCGTCGTCTTGACAACTTCTGCTACTACATGATGATGGATAACCTGCCGTATACCACTCATTATCAGAGTCTTATGGCGGCAAAGGAATGGGGATTCAACATCTCGCCATACATCAAAGTCTGCAAAAACATCGACGAGATTGAAAGCTTCATCAACTATTGGGACGTTCAAAGGAAAAATCTGCCGTTTGACATCGACGGCATCGTGATAAAAGTCAACAGCTTCGCGCAACACGAAAAACTCGGCATGACAGCCAAGTCACCGCGCTGGGCGATAGCTTACAAATTCAAGGCTGAGCAAGTCTCGACAAAACTATTAAGCATTGATTTTCAGGTAGGCAGACACGGAACGATAACGCCTGTAGCAAACCTCGAGCCGGTGCAACTTGCAGGAACGACCGTGAAACGTGCCACATTGAACAATGCAGACTTCATCAAACAGCTCGGTTTGCACTACGACGACACCGTCAAGGTGGAGAAAGGCGGCGAAATCATACCTAAAATCGTAGGTATCGACCTTGCAAAACGCAAAAACGACAGCCAAGAGGTGCAATTCATCACAAAATGCCCTGAATGCGGCGCCGGATTAGTGCAAAAAGAAGGCGAGACTGCCTGGTACTGCCCTAACAGCATGGGATGTCCGCCACAGATAAAAGGCCGCATCGAGCATTTCATCAGCCGCAAAGCTATGAACATCGAAAGCCTTGGTGAAGGAAAGATTGAAGTGATATTCGATAACCACTTGATTAACAACTACGCCGACCTCTACGATTTGACTTACGGCCAGCTCTACGGACTTGAAAAAGTAGAGACATTCGTCGATGAATCGAGCCTGTTCCCGGAAACGGTGACGAGAAAAGTCTCTTTTAAAGAAAAGACAGTTAACAACATCCTCAACTCACTCATAAAATCACGCGAGGTGCCATTTGCCAGAGTGCTTTATGCCTTGGGAATCAAGGAAGTAGGTGAAACGACAGCCAAAACCATCGCCAACACCATGGGCAATATCGACAACATCATCAACGCTTCCTTGGAAGAGTTGCAGGAGATTAAAGACGTTGGCGGAACCATCGCGCTGAGCATCAGAAACTTCTTCGACGACGAGCGTAACATACAGATTGTCAACAGGTTGAGAGCTTTCGGACTTCAATTCTCGCAAGAGAAAAAGGTAAAATCCGAAAATCAGGTGTTGGCAGGCAAGACCATCGTCGTGAGCGGCGTCTTCACCAACTTCTCAAGAGATGGCATCAAGCAGAAGATTGAGGATTTGGGCGGCAAGAATTCAAGTTCCATCTCATCGAAAACAGATTTCGTGGTCGCCGGAGACAAGATGGGACCAGAAAAACGTAAGAAAGCGGAAGAATTGAACGTGAAGATTCTGAGTGAAAATGAATTTATGGACATGATAAAATAAAACTATGTTAAAAAAACTACGAGTATTATTAGCGACTATAAGTCTAATACTTATAACGCTGCTTTTTCTTGATTTCTCCGGAGCGCTTCATGCTTATTTCGGCTGGATGGCGAAGCTGCAGTTTGTGCCGGCCATGCTCGCTTCGAGTTTCGTTATCGTCATCGCAATCGTTGTGATAACATTGCTTTTCGGCAGAATCTACTGTTCCGTCATCTGCCCTCTCGGCATCTATCAGGACTGCATCGCACACGTGGCGGAGAAACGGAAAAAGAACCGCTACAGTTTCAAGCGAAGCAAGAGATATCGTTATTACATAGGCTTGGCTTTCTTTTTGCTGATTGCCTTCGGGTTCACCTCCATCGCCATCTTCATTGAGCCTTACAGCATCTTCGGACGTTTCGCATCCAACCTCTTCAGTCCCGTTTATCGCTTGATTAACAATATGTTGGCATATTTCGCCGAACGTTGGAACAGCTACGCGTTCTATCACGTCGATGTTTATATCAAGAGTCTGCCGATGTTCATCATAGCAATAGCTTACTTCTTGATAATCACTGTATTAGCATTAGTAAACGGACGTTGGTATTGCAACAGCATCTGTCCTGTTGGAGCGTTGCTGGGCTCCTTGTCAAAATTTTCTGTTTTAAAACCTCGTTTCGATGAGAAAAAATGTATCAGTTGCGGTCTGTGCGAGAAAAACTGCCGCTGTTCGGCTATAGACGCTAAAAATCATGTCATCGATTACACAAAATGCGTAACCTGTTTCAACTGCGTGAGCAAATGCAACAAAGGCGCGATGAGATATGGGATTAATAAGGAGGTTAAGAGCGTTAAAGACATGAATGGCTTTAATGATGATAACGAGGGAAAGACGTCGCGCAAGACTTTCCTCACCACGATGGCTGTTTTGGCGACTGCATCCACACTCAAAGCTCAGGAAAAGGTTGTTGACGGCGGTTTAGCCACCATTGTGAAGAAGAAAGCTCCGAAACGCCAGACGCCATTGAAACCTGCCGGCTCAGAGAGTTTTGACAACTTCACGTCACGTTGCACCGGATGCCAACTGTGTGTGCAGTCGTGCCCTAACGATGTCTTACGTGCCTCCACACGTCTCGAAACCCTGATGCAGCCTGAGATGTCATACGAGCGAGGCTACTGCCGTCCGGAATGCACCGCATGCTCGGAAGTATGCCCGGCAGGCGCAATCAAAAAGGTGACACGCGAGGAAAAGACCTCAATACAAATCGGCCATGCTGTGTGGGTCGGACAAAATTGCGTGCCGCTGCACGACGGCGTGGAATGCGGCAACTGTGCGAAACATTGTCCGTCAGGCGCAATCACCATGATGCCGTACGACCCGGATGACGCTACATCACCGAAAATACCTATCATCAACGAGGAACGCTGCATCGGCTGCGGAGCCTGCGAACACGTGTGTCCGGCAAGACCGTTCTCGGCAATATTCGTTGAAGGTAATGTTGTACATCGTAATATATAATGTATGGAAAATAAAAATATATCAAGAAAAGAATTCCTGCAGGTCATCGGTGCCACCACAGCAGTGTCAGCCATCGCATTAAGCGGTTGCAAATCAGAACATTATGATAAGGAAACAACATATTCTTTGGGCGACATCCCGAAGGATAAGATGACATACCGCGTCAACCACAACACCGGCGACAAGGTGTCGATTCTCGGCTACGGCATGATGCGACTGCCGTTTAAGAACGAGGCCATCGACCAGGAGATGGTCAACAAGTTGGTGGACTACGCCATGGAACACGGCGTGAACTACTACGATACCTCCCCTGTTTACTGTCGCGGCAACTCTGAGGCAGCCACAGGCATAGCGTTGAGCCGTCATCCTCGCGAGAGCTATTATCTCGCCACGAAGCTGTCGAATTTCGCGCCGCAGTTTTGGAGCCGCGAGGCCTCGATAAAGATGTATCACGACTCGTTCGAGAAGCTGCAGACTACATATTTCGACTATTATCTGCTGCATTCAGTGGGTAACGGCAGCAAAGGCGCCACAGGATGGGACACTTTCCAGCAACGTTACATCGAAAACGGCATGATTGACTTCGTGCAGGAAGAGCGCAAGGCAGGACGCATCCGTAACCTCGGTTTCTCGTTCCACGGCGATCAACGCGTCATCGAATGGCTCTTGGACAACCACGAAAAATATCACTGGGACTTCGTGCAGATAGAGATGAACTATGTCGACTGGGAACACGCACACGACCTCAGCGCCAGCAACGTCAACGCCGACTATCTCTACAAACGTCTGACGGATCTAAATATCCCTGTCGTCATAATGGAGCCGTTGCTTGGCGGCAGATTGGCCAACCTTCCGGATGTTTTGGCGAACACTTTGAAACAGCGTACTCCGCAAAGCAGCGTGGCATCGTGGGCGTTCCGTTTCGTGGGCACCTACCCTAACGTGCTCACCGTCTTGAGCGGCATGACATACATGGAACATCTGCAGGATAACCTGAGGACTTACTGTCCGTTGCAGCCATGCACCGAAGAGGAACTGTCGTTATTGATGAATATCGCGAACGCCTATCTGGAACATCCGTTGATTCCGTGCACAGCGTGCCAGTACTGCATGCCGTGTCCTTATGGCATCGACATCCCGACGAACTTCGGATTCTACAACAAATGCGTCAACGAAGGAAGTATCATTGAGGATTCACAGTCAAAGGATTACAGAAAAATGCGCCATCGTTTCCTCATCGAATACAACCGCCAGCTGGAGGCCGACCGTCAAGTGGAGCACTGCATAGGATGCAAGCAATGCGTCTCGCACTGCCCTCAGCACATAAACATCCCTGAGCAACTGACGAGAATCAACGACATAGTGGAGAAGCTTCTAAGGAACTCTTAACGTTGAGTCTTTTTTCTTCCAATCAAGCAGCATAAAACCGAGCCGGCGAGACCGACATAAATGGAGTCGACGGGCAACGCTACGATTTCGGCTAAGATAAGACAGGCTGTGCCGAAAACGATGGAGAAAAACACCCATTTCGGCTTGAATTGCCCAGGATAAAACAACGCCAACGTCAACGGAACGAAGGTCGCAGTAGTACGCAATCCCATCGAGAGGAATCCCAAATCGTTGATGTAACTACCTGAGAATGAAGCCGCTATGGTGATGGCGATAATCTGTATCCCGACAATCGTCAGACGCGAAATCAACAGTTTGTTTTGAGGCTTGAAGACGTCTTTCACCAAGATTGTGGAAGCACCTAAAGTCAATCCGGAGCCGCCGATGACGATAGTTATCAATAATGTGCCGAGCACTATTCCTCCAAGGAACTTAGGCATGTGAGTGACCACAAACATCGGGAAGGCCTGAGCCGAACTCGTCATCACGCCGAGACCTTCAGGGATGTCTTTTCCCATGAGCGTCAACGCATTAAGCTCATCAGCAGTGATATAGTTGGCTCGCATGTACATTCCCACCATCACGCAGGCGAAACCAATCGGGATGGAAATCAAAGCTGAAATCAAAGCACCTTTGCGTGCGATGCTGTCGCTTCTCCCCGACCAGATTCCCTGAGCGTAAGTCTGCGTCGAAAGCACACCCAATATCACGGAGATGCATGAGCCGACGTCCTTCGAGACGCCTCTCGCAAACGGATATTGATACCGTAAATTAACATCTTTGACGGTTTCAAAGCCGCTGACAGACTGTAAATCAGTGCTTAACAAAACATATTTAATCGATTCAATCAAGCCGGAATAGCCTTTTGTCAGGACTAAAACTATCGCGCCTGCCGCCAATGCCGAGAGACATAAAAGTATGATTTTCACCACGCCGCCGATGCCAGCGCTCCACAAGCCGCCGAAAACGACGTACAATGTCATTATTATTGCAGAAATGATTGCGGACACCCAGAACGGGATGCTAAACAGCGTCATCATCAAGGCCGATGCCGACAAAACCTGAGCCACTATGCTGATGAACATGCCGAACGAACACAGCAGCGAGCCTGTGATCTCAGCTTTTCTTCCATATTCCTTGCGCACTATCTCAAGTAACGTAGTGCTGCCGCTACGCCTCAGGGGCACTACATATCCTATTGCCAATGCCACACACCCGAGAGCCATTCCCATCGTGAACCACCACGCCGAGATGCCGAAACTGAACGCCAGTTGCGCCGTTCCCACCGTCGACTGTCCGCCCACCAACGTTCCTATTATCGTTCCCGTGACAACCCACGTGCCGGCCTTACCCCCTCCGGTGTTGAAGTCGCTCTCGTTCTTCACCTTCCTAACCGACATGATACCAACGACTTCGATGAGAAGTATCGACAAAACCAAACCTAAAATATGGTAAAAAGATATCGCCATTTTCAATTAAAAAAACGGTGCAAAAATAATAAAAAGACTTTAATTAAAATAATTTTCTTATATTTGCGACTCAAAACACGAAAGGTGTTTTCAATTGAATTGCAAATTAGGAAAATATGAGTCAAAATATCTCAAAGCTTAGAAACATCGGTATCGCCGCACATATTGATGCAGGCAAGACTACCGTTTCGGAACGTATTTTGTTTTTTACAGGCGTGAACCGCAAACTTGGCGAGACACACGACGGTCAGGCTACAATGGACTTCATGAAACAGGAGCAGGAACGTGGCATCACCATCGCGTCGGCAGCAATCACGGCACACTGGAACGACTATCAAATCAACCTCATCGACACTCCCGGTCACGTCGATTTCACTGTGGAAGTCGAGCGTTCGTTGAGAGTCATCGACGGCATGGTGGCTGTGTTCTGCGCCGTGGGAGGCGTGCAGCCGCAAAGCGAGACAGTGTGGAACCAGGCCGACAAATACCGCGTGCCACGTATAGCATTCGTCAACAAAATGGACCGCACCGGAGCCGATTTCAACGAGGTGGTGAGCCAGATGAACAAATATCTCGGTGCCAATGCGGTGCCGCTGCATCTGCCAATAGGTGTGGAAAACGACTTTGAAGGCATGATCGACCTCGTCAACATGAACTCGGTGATTTTCAAGGAGAAAGAACGCATCGTAGGCCCTATTCCGGAGAATATGATGGAACAGGCTCAGGCGGCACGACAGAACCTCATAGAACATGTCGCCGACTTCGACGATGACATCGCTGAGCTGTATCTCGCCGAAGAAGAGATACCGTTAGACATGCTGAAATCAGCCATCCGCAAGGCGACCATCAAACTGATGATGGTGCCGGTATTGTGCGGCTCGGCATATAAAAACAAAGGAATCCAGCTCTTACTCGACGCCATCGTCGACTACCTGCCTTCACCGAAAGACCTCGGTGCAATCATCGCGCACGACCCTTACGACGAGGAGAAGACATGCCAGAGAAACCCTGTCGAAAACGAGCCTCTGTCAGCGTTAGCGTTCAAGCTCATCAACGACCCTTATGTCGGTCAGCAGACGTTCATACGCGTGTTCAGCGGCAAGCTCACCAACGGCATGAGCGTTTACAACACCAACAAAGGCAAAAGCGAGCGCATCGGACGTATCTTCCGCATCAAGGCAAAGGAACGCGAGGAGATTCAGGAGGCAAGCGCAGGCGAAATCGTGGCTCTCGTGGGAATGAAGATAACACGTACAGGCGACACCCTGTGCGACGAGAATGCACCACTGTTGCTCGAAAATATCCACATCCCACCGGCGGTCATCGAGATGAAAGTCAACCTCGAAGACAAGAAAAACCGTAACAAACTCGGTGAGGCGTTGGCAAAACTATGCAACGAAGACCCTTCGTTCCGCGCTCATTTCGATGAGGAGACAGAAGAGACCATCATCGCAGGCATGGGCGAGCTGCATCTCGAGATTATCGTCGACCGTCTGAAAGACGAATTTAAAGTTCCAGTGACTGTAGGTGCGCCTTCGGTGTCGTTCCGCGAGACTATCACCTCACCGTTTGAATGCAACTACCGCTTCGTGAAACAGACCGGTGGCAAGGGACAGTTTGCGCATACCGTGATACGTTTTGAGCCTAATCCAGGCAAGGGATTCGAGTTCATGGACATCACCAAGGGCGGCGTGATACCTAAAGAGTTCATCCCATCTGTGGAGAAAGGTCTGCAGGCCGCGATGAACAAAGGCCCGTTCGCAGGCTATCCTGTCGTGGACGTGAAATGCGTGCTCGTCGACGGTAGCTCCCACCCTGTCGACTCATCCGACATGGCATTCCAGCTCTGCGCACAGATGTGTTTCAAACAGGCATTCATGAAGGCTAACCCGGTGCTTCTCGAGCCTCAGATGAAGGTAGAGGTCAACACCCCTGACGACTATATCGGTAACGTGACCGGCGACCTCAACAAACGTCGCGGACGTATCGAAGCAATGCGCCGTTTCCGTAAAGGCTCTCAGAAACTCGACGCCTTCGTGCCGCTGATGGAGATGTTCGGATACGCCACAGCTCTGCGTAACATCACATCGGGAAGAGCAAATTACTCTATGGAGTTCAACAACTACACTCCGATGCCGAAAGACAAACAGGAGGAAATCGTCAAAGAACGCAACAAAGACAAATAATGGTTTGAAAGCAACTCAATGATGGATGAAAAATAAAAAAGCTGTTATAATAGTTGTAGCAGCCATTCTTGTCTGTTTGGCGTTACTGTATCATTGTGTCCCGATCGAGAGTCCTATGCCGTTATGGCTCTCGGTGTTGCCGCCTATCATAGCAATCGTGATGGCACTATTCCTGAAAGAGGTGATATCAGCGCTGTTTCTCGGCGTGCTCTCAGGCACCTTCATCATGGCATTGTTCAACGGGCAAGAACCGGGGACGGCATTAGGCAGCGGATTATTACGAGTTGTCGACACATATATCACAGGCTCACTCTTCGACTTCGACCATGTCACCATCATCGTTTTCACACTGACAATAGGCGGAATGGTGAAGATCATCTCGGCAAACAGAGGCATGCAAGGTATCGTAAACTGGCTGCTGCGACGTGCCAAAGGGCCGCGTTCCGGACAGATCATGACGTTCTTCATGGATATATGCATCTTCTTCGACGACTATTCAAACACTTTGATGGTCGGAAACACCATGCGACCCGTTGCCGACAAACTGAAAGTGTCGCGTGAGAAACTTGCTTACATCGTCGACTCCACATCAGCACCAGTGGTCGCCATCGCTTTCGTCACCACTTGGATTGGCGCGGAGCTGAGCTACATCCAGGAAGGCATCGACGTCATCGGGATCGACGCATCGGCTTATTCCGTGTTCTTCCACTCACTAAAATACAGTTTCTACCCTCTTCTCACCCTCGCGTTCGTCCTGATGATAATACACAGCGGTCGCGACTTTGGGCCGATGCTGAAAGCGGAAAGAGACGCACGTTTAAAAGAAGATTTTTGTTCGGAAAAATCTGATAACGTAGAGCAACCTGCTCACAGCATTGACGCATTAGTTCCTTTATTGACTTTGATTTTCGGAACCATCCTCGGACTTTTCGCGACAGGCTACGATGCCTCGGTTTGGCATGATTCCAACCTCGACTTTTTCGCAAAACTCTCGACAACAATAGGCAATGCCAATTCTTACACCGCTTTGATATGGTCGTCGCTCCTATCTCTGCTCTCCGCAATAATAATGACATTGCTACGTGGCTCACTCGAGTTCGGCAAAATCATGGAAGAGATGATCGAAGGCTTCAAAATGATGTTCAACGCTGTTCTGATTCTCACGATGGCTTGGTCTATCGCATTGGTTACCAAAGACATGCACACGGCAGAGTTTGTGTCGGAAATACTGCTGAAGCTTTCGCTCTCACCTGTCATCGTTCCGGCTTTGACATTCATTTTAGCCGCCTTGATAGGTTTCTCGACAGGTACTTCATGGGGCACGATGGCGATATTATATCCGTTGATTTTACCTGCATCATGGATGCTTTGTCAAGACCAAGGATTTAGCGTCGCGGCCACCATGCCGTTGTTTTACAACGTTGTAGCCTCGGTGATGGCCGGCGCCGTCATGGGTGACCACTGCTCGCCAATATCCGATACCACCATCATGAGCTCGATGGCCTCTGGATGCAACCACCTGCAACACGTCAAGACACAGATGCCTTACGCACTGACAGTGGGTTCAGTAGCTTTGTTAATTGGAGTTTTGCCAACAGCGTTAGGATTGCCTTCGTGGCTGGCGTTTGTGGTAGCGATAGCAACGTTAGTGATTGTTGTAAGGTTCGTCGGAAAGAAAGTCTAAACCAACTTCTTCAGCGCATCCACAAAGTTATTGATATCCTCTTCCGTCGTGTCAAACGAGCACATCCAACGGACAACGTCTTTATCCAAATCCCAGTCGTAGAAGAAATACTGTTTCTGCAACTCGGTCCACACCGTTCGCGGAAGCTGTGCAAAGACTCCGTTGACTTGAACAGGATAAACGACTTTCACCTGAGGGATATCTTTTACCTTATTATATAACAGCTGCGCCATTTTGTTGGAATGCTCGGCATTTCTGCGCCAGAGCTCATCCTTGAAATATGCCTCGAACTGCACAGCCAGAAATCTCATCTTCGAGCAGAGCTGAAGTCCTTGTTTGCGGCGGTATTTGTAGTCTTTCGCCAACTCATGATTCAGAAACACCACCGACTCGCCTATCATCAGACCGTTTTTGGTGCCGCCGAATGAAACGACATCGACACCGGCGTCAGTAGTCATCTCCTTGAACGTGCAGTTCAACGCCACCGCTGCGTTTGCGAGACGTGCGCCGTCCATGTGCAGATACATGTTATGCTCATGCGCCAACTTCGCCAACGCCTTGATTTCACTGATAGTATAAAGCGTCCCAAGCTCCGTCGATTGCGTTATCGTGATGGCTTTGGGCTGCGAATGATGCTCGAAACCGAAGCCGTGCATGCGTGTCATCACCAGCTCAGGAGTAAGTTTGCCATCAGGTGTGTCGACAGTCAAGAGACGGCATCCTACGATACGCTGCGGCGCTCCGCATTCATCCACGTTGACATGCGCTGTCTCGGCACAAATCACCGCCTCATGCGAACGTACCATAGCATCAATGGCCATGGTGTTGGCACCGGTACCGTTAAACACAAACGACACGACAGCCTGCTCGCCAAAATGTTGCTTGAACAATTTCTCAACGCGAGCGCAATATTCATCGTCGCCATACGCCAAAGCATGTACCACATTGGCATCGGCTATAGCCTTCAAAACCTCAGGACTGATGCCCGAATGGTTGTCACTTCCGAATCCTCGTTTCATATTATTTTTTTAATTTTTCACAAACAATTTCTGCGATGTCCTGAACCTGCACCGGCGATTTTCTCGCGAATGTCTTGAGGCACAACGGACACGCTGTCACAATCTCATCAGGGTGGTTGAACATCAGGTCGTTGACCGAATTTTCTGTTATCTCATCGCGTTCCTGCTGTGTCAGATTGAAACTGCCCAGACTTCCGCCGCAGCAGATGCTCAACTCTTTCTCCGACTTCGCTTTACGCAGATTGCCAACGCTTTCGATGACTTCACGAGGCTCGTCGTAAACACCGAAGGCTCTTCCGAGCTCGCACGGATCGTGATAAACATAGTTCACGTCACCCTTGTCGACTTGCAACTTGCCACTTTTTATCAGCTCGTCGATATACTGCGTATGATGTTGAATCTCAATTCCTTCAAGATGATATTCCTCTTTGAAAACTTTATAGCAGATCGGACAGGAAAGCACCAATTTCTTAGCTCCCGATTTCTTAATCAGTTCGGTATTTTTCTCAATCATTGCCTTGGCTTCAGCCGTCTTTCCACTGAGCAACATCGGCCGGCCGCAACAGATACCACCGTCTTTGTCAATAAACTCGTAATCCTCGCCTGCCGCCTCCATGATTTGCTTCATCGCACGCATTATTTTAGGCGTGAGTTGGGTCATACAGCCGGCGAAATAGAGGACGTGTGGGTTATTGACGGAGATTTCTCCACTACGCTGCGCTTCGGTCGAAATGACGTCTAGGTAAGAATGGTCGCTATTAATATTATAAGGTGTAGCCGCTCTCTGGCTGAATTTGATGTCGCACGATTCGATGCTGACTGGACAAACCATAACACATTTGCCGCACATCAAGCAGGTCTCCGCGATACGTTGTGCTTCCTCAGAATCTTTGTTTCTAAGTTTCTTCATGAAATATGCCGAAGTGTTGTCGCTCATCTTATCATTGACGCTCATCGGGCAGGCGTCGATACACAGACCGCATGAAGGACATGAATAAATCTGCGCCAGAGCGAATCCTTTACGAGGCTCACGAGCCTTCAGTCCGGCATGTCTTAACAAGATAAACAGCGCCTCTGTCGGGATGTGCATGTAACGCGTAAACGGCAGCAGACACATAAAAATCATCAAATCGATGGAATACAGCCACCAAAATGCCATGATATTGGTCTTTTCCGCAACCAATCTGAACGGGAAAATCGTCCACAAAGCGAAACGAATCATATTATCGGCGAAACCGAACTTCGTTACACGCTTCACTCCCACCATCCCTGAGTAGATCTTCTTCACCACAGCGATGAAAATGCCAGTGATAATCACGATGAGGAAGAAATCCATCAGGAAGGCGAACACCGGAGTCTCAGTCGCGAAATGTTTGTAGAAAATCGGGTAATAACAGTTCGTGAATGTGCGCTCAAAACCCTGAACGTCAACACCTTCGAGCGGTTTGAGCGTAAACAGCATCACGTGACCGATGGCGATAAGCATAAACCAGCCGAACGCAATGGACGAATGCATGTAACCGAGAATCGGGTTGCGTTTCCAAATCTTCACATGGAAGAGGCAGTCGCCAAACAGGTCGCGGATGTTAGCCCATGCTGTCTTTGGCGTCACCAAAGAGCGCCAGAACTGTTTCCGGTCGTCCTTCGGTAGCTGAGCAATGATTCTCAAAAGCCCCACGAGGCAGTACGTCAGCACAAAAGCCATGCCGAGTACAAACGGGAGCACAAATGGATGGAAAATATACTGGTTCATCGTGTAATGTCTAACAAAATCTTACGAATATTGATGCCGCGCGGACACACCAAAGTGCATTTGCCGCAAAGCATGCATTTCTGAATCATTTTCTTGGCCTGTTCTTCCTTGCCTCTCTGAAGCATCAGAAGAATCCTGCGGAAGCTCATCTCGGTGAAGTTTCCGGCAGTGCAAGTCGCTGTGCATGAGCCACAAGCGATGCAGGTGTTGATGTCAGGATTTGTCTCCTTAAGACTGTTGAACGTCGTCAGGTCGACACTGTCCATCTTGACATGCGAGCTTGGTGATAAACAGAATCCGAAATCCATAACTACCTGTTGTTTATGTAGTTAAACACTTCAACTGCCACTGAGCGTGCCTCTGCTATGGTGTCGGGCAACGACTTCGGTGCTGTGCAGGTACCGGCGACGAAAACACCATCCTTTGCAGTGTCGTTCATGCCGAGATATGTGTCTTTAATCTGCATGAAACCGTCGCTGTTGTTGGCAACGCCGAGCTTCTGCTGTATCGCGTCGATGCTCTTGTTCTTCTCCATGCTGCACATCAACACAAGCAAGTCAAGGGTCATTTTCAATGGCTTACCAAACAAGGTATCCTCCGCCTTGATGACAAGGCGTCCGTCCATGTCCTCCGAGACCTCGCAAACCCTGCCGCGTACACATTTCACGTCAAAATCCTTTTGCGTGCGCAGATAAAGGTCTTCGTAACCCGGACCGAACATACGCAAATCCATATAGAATGTGTAAACCTCAGCATCCGGAAACACTTCCTTCATCTCGCAGGCTTGCTTCAACGCCGTTGTGCAGCAGACTTTAGAACAATAAGTATTGCACACCTTCACGTCACGGGCGCCTACGCAGTGCACGAAACCTATTTTCTTCGGGTTGTTGATGCGCTCGTCCTTGCCTGTCCTGAAAAACTTCTCGAGTTCGAGGCTTGTTATCACGTTGTTATATATTCCGTAGCCGTATTCCTGTTTTCTCTCCGCATTGAAAAGGTCAAAACCCGTCGCAAGCACCACAGCCTTAGCATCGATGGTGGTGTTATCGCTCAAAACGGCCTTAAAACCATTCTCATTACGTTGAATATCAGCCACTTCGGTATTCATACGGACATCCACTCCTTTCACGTTGGCGAGCATCTGCTCCACCACGTCTTTGGCAGGATGAAACGCCGGGAACAGCCTGTCCCATTGTGCCACGTGACCGCCGAGGGCGTTGCTTTTCTCAATAATAATAGGTGTCTGCCCGAGCTTCTGCAGCTGCGTGGCGGCTTCCATTCCGGCGGCTCCGCCGCCGATGATCAATATATTCTCTTTCATAACGTTGATTTTCAAACTGATTTAATACATGACGGGCACATCGGCTGACCTAAGTCCTTGCCGTTCACACCCTGATATTTCTTTTTCGGGTCGTATGGTATTCCCATCTTCTCAAGCAGCGGCTCGATGGCGACCTGATGCATCTGCAAGCCGAGGTCCCACGGGTCGTAACCCATCACCAAGCCTGCCACCTCCTCGTATGTCAAGGCCGGGATACCGTAGCCGTTCTTGCCGTATGTCTTGCCGGTCTGCTCCGCAATGACATATTGCCATCTGTCTAAGAAATACGGGCATCCCGGACAGTTGGTGATAATCAAATCCGGCTCGTAAGGTTCCATCGACTCGAATTTCTTGTGCGTGTTCGACTCAGAATAGCCTCTGTTGGCCTGCACGAAATACTGACGGAAACCGAATCCGCAGCAATGACGGCGCTCAGGATAATCGACGACCTCGCCGCCCCATGCCTCAATCATTCCGACGAGGACATGCGGATACTCAGCGCCACCGAAGCCCTTCGACGGAAACATCTTCGAGTAGTGGCATCCAATATGTTCGACAACCTTCAAAGGCTTGCCTGTCTTGACATTCACGAGTTTGAACTTAGCTTGTTTTGCAATCTCAAACCTGAATTTATATATAAGGTCGCTGGCATGTGCAAGATATTTCGGCTTTACGAACTCTTTCTTGCAGGAATCCCACAGATATTGGCGTATTTTCGCCTCGAGTTCAGGATATTCGTGCCATGTTTCAAGAGTCTCGGTGTAGCATCCGAACGATGTGATACACGAGCACACGTAGTTTTCGTAACCGCTCTCCTTCATCAGCGCAAACTGACGCGCAATGATTGTCATCGCCGTCTCCTGCGGTATTGTGTCGCTGTGATAGGCAATGCCGCCACATGTTGTATGATATGGGTTCTCGTAAAAATCCTTGCCAAGTTTATTCCTCGTGATGTCCAAAAATGTCACCTCCGAACCAGGCCAAAACGCCTGACGTATGCAGCTTCTCACATAAAAATAATGGTCATCGGGAATGTCTTTCTGATAATCAGCCCAGATCTTCTGTTTTCCTTCAATAATCATTTTATATTCAAAGATTTAATATTCAAAATTTAATGATTTAAGTGTTTTTCCCAGTCGTTTTCAGTATACACTTTCATGAAATATTCCTCATCGGAAAGATGTTCCTTTTCCGCCTCTTGATGTGCGTCGTTCAACACCTGCTCCATCAACTCGGTGGCACCTGTCACGTCGAAAATGTTTTTCAGCTGGTCGAGACTTTCCTTCGGAATCTTACGCAGTCCGCCTGGACCATCGCCGTCGAGGTTAGAACCCATGCGTGCATGCAAGTCATCCAAATTGTCGTTAATCCACTTACCGACAGGACCGAATTCCTTGTGAGTCTCAAATGCAAAAGTGCGCGGATAAACGCAATAACCGTAGTTTAAGATATTACTACATAAATCTTTAACCACGATATACTGCTGGCGGCCTTTCTCCGACTGCATGTAAAGCCCGCTTCGCATCGAGAGCTTACGCAACGCCATGATGACCAATCCTGGAGCATTAGCTCTTGGACAACGTGTCACGCACGACATGCACTCTCCGCAGTACCAAAT
Source organism: Bacteroidales bacterium (assembly GCA_017649945.1). GTDB lineage: Bacteria > Bacteroidota > Bacteroidia > Bacteroidales > F082 > Limimorpha. The sequence continues at coordinate 29,478 of JAGCFU010000089.1, forward strand.
CTGATCGCTCTTTAAGAGGTCTTCCAAATCATCCTCGTTTTTGCGAGCCACAATGTTCACTATGTTTTTGGGATTGTATTTGTAGAACTCCGCGGCCGGACAAACAGCCGTGCACACGCCGCAGTTCATGCAAGCCTTCATTCCCTCCTTAATCCTGTAATCCTTATATAATTCCTCTACAAGATGTCCTTTGAATCTATATTCCATAAAAGTAAATTAGTATATAGTAAATCATTTTACTAACAAGGTGCAAAAATAGCAAATTTTCAATATCAAAAATACTTTAGTAAAAAATTTTACTATTTTTTTTAACAGTTGTATTTCAGAAAAATTTATCTTTGCAGTTTGGAATAATAATTTTGAATCTTAAATTCTGAAAAAAATGTGCGGAATAGTAGCATACATTGGAAAAAGAGACGCTTATCCGATTCTTATTAACGGTTTGAAACGCCTTGAATATCGTGGATATGACAGCGCCGGAGTGGCTCTGCTTAACGCGAACGACGAACTCAATATTTACAAGACAAAAGGCAAAGTGTCTGATTTAGAGGTCTTTGCAAAAGACAAAGATATCAGCGGACATATCGGCATCGCCCACACTCGCTGGGCTACACACGGCGAGCCTAACGACATCAACGCACATCCGCACTTGTCACGTTCGGGTAATCTCGCATTGATTCACAACGGCATCATCGAGAATTATCTCACCGTGAAGAAAGAATTGCAAAAACGCGGCTATAAGTTCCATTCGAGCACCGACACCGAGGTTTTGGTGAATCTCATTGAAGACGTTCAGCTCACACAGAAAGTCGACCTTTTCGAGGCGACACGTATAGCCCTGAACCACGTCAACGGCGCTTATGCCATCGCTTTGATAGAAAAAGGTCATCCCGACACATTGATTGCAGCGCGTAAAGGCAGTCCAATGGTCATCGGCATAGGCGAAGGTGAGTTTTTCATCGCATCCGACGCCACACCTATCGTCGGAATGACAAAGCAGGTGGTTTACATTGAAAATGAAGAGGTTGTGAAGGTAAAACTCGGCGAGGAACTGAAACTCAAGACCATCGACGACGTCGAGATGACACCTTATATTCAAGAGCTCCAGCTGAACCTCGAATCGATAGAGAAAGGCGGCTTCGACCATTTCATGCTGAAGGAGATTTACGAACAGCCTACGACAGTGCGCGACACCATGCGCGGACGTCTGCATACCGATATAGGTAAGATAACACTTGGCGGCATCTTCGATTACGAAAAGAAGATTCTCAACGCTCGCAATATCATCATCGTGGCTTGCGGAACATCATGGCACGCCGCTCTCGTCGGCAGCTACCTCATCGAGCTGTACGCAGGCATCCGCGTGAAAGTTGAATATGCATCTGAGTTCCGTTACCGTACCCCTGTCATCTTCCCTGATGACGTGGTCATAGCCATATCGCAGTCAGGCGAGACGGCTGACACCCTTGCAGCCATTGAGATAGCCAAAGAAAAAGGCGCCACAGTGCTCGGAATATGCAATGTCATCGGCTCATCGATTTCACGCGTCACCGACGCCGGCGTCTACACTCATGCAGGCCCTGAAATCGGTGTGGCGTCAACAAAAGCATTCACTGCTCAGGTCACGGTGCTGACAATGCTCGCAATCCATCTCGCAGAACTCAACGGACATATGCCGAAATCAAAAATCATGGAACTCATCCACGAGCTCGACATGATTCCTGAGAAAATCCAGACGACATTGGAAAGAAGCGCCATCGTGAAAGACATCGCAAATGAGATGAAAGACTGCCACAACGCCATATATCTCGGCCGTCTGCAGAACTTCCCGGTCGCTCTCGAAGGCGCACTGAAGCTGAAAGAGATTTCTTACATCCACGCAGAAGGCTACCCTGCCGCTGAGATGAAACACGGCCCTATCGCGTTGATAGACAAGGACATGCCTGTCATATTCATCGCCACAAACAAGTCGACTTATGAGAAAGTGGTATCCAACGTTCAGGAAGTAAAGGCTCGTCACGGAAAGATTATCAGCGTGGTGACCGAAGGCGACGTCCTCGTGAAAGAAATGTCGGACTACGTCATCGAAATCCCTGATACTGAATGCACCTACGCTCCGTTGTTGGCTACAATACCGCTGCAGCTCCTCGCCTATTACATCGCTGTACTTCGCGGCTGCAACGTCGATCAACCTCGTAACCTGGCAAAATCAGTGACAGTAGAATAAAAATGAAACGATTTTTCCTGCTCATACTGATAACCATCGCCAGCCTGACGGCGTTTTCGCAGCATACCGTTGTGAAAGGCAAGGTTACTGATATCGCAACAGGAGAAACGTTGCCGATGGCAACAGTGCATTATGTCTCAAACGGCCAGACTTACGGCACGACAACTGATATCAACGGCAACTACCGACTCGAATCTGACAAGATTTTCGACTATGTGACATTCCAGTTTGCAGGATACAAGCCTTACACTGTGGAAATCAACCGTTTCACTACGCAGACTATCAACGCTAAACTGGAATCAGAGGTGGTGTCGCTGCCTAAAGCTGAAGTCAAGGCGAAACGACGGATCAAAGAACGTTACAAACGTAAAGGCAATCCCGCCGTCGAACTCATAAAGAAGGTTCATAAAAACGCCGAACGCAACAGCCTCACCGGCTTCGACTACTACCAATACGACGAATACAGCAAACTCGAAATGGGACCGTCAAACCTCAGCGACAGCTTGGCAAACAAACGGTTCATGAGGAGCATCAGCTTCGTATGCGACAACATCATCCCGTCTGAACTGACAGGCAGGAACTACCTTTCGATGTATTTCGTGGAGACGCTTTCCAAGACTTATTACCGCAAAAACCCTCGCGTGCTGACAATCGAAGTCACCGACACTAAAGACGTGCTGCTCAGCAAATTCCTTGACTTCAACTCAATGGAGTCAATCATCGACAACTGGATAGGCTTCGTCGACGTGTACCAGCGTAACGTCCGACTGTTCAACAACGAGTACACATCACCTATGTCGCCTGTCGCCATCGCGTTCTATCATTATTATATCGTCGACACCGTCGATTATGACAATGAAAACTGCATAGTGCTGGCTTTCACGCCGTCAAACCAGATGGACCTGGGTCTATGCGGAAGCCTCTGGATCACAAACGACTCGTCGTATATGGTTAAGAAAGTACAGCTCCAGCTGCCGAAACAATCAGGAACGAACTTTGTGGAAGCCATGATGTTCGAGCAGGAATACGAGAAAGTCGACTCTGTGATGTTCCCTACCAGATACAGCCTCGTAGCCGATCTCTTTTACCTCGGACTCGCAATTCATGGCAAACGTTCTGGCGTGTATTCCAATATCGAAATAAACAAGCCAATGCCCGACGATTTCTATGTCGGCAAGACCGAAAAAACACGCAGCAAGAACTTCTACGAGCACCGCAACGACGATGCATACTGGGAAGCACGACGTACCGACAGCCTCTCGGAACACGAAAGACGCATAGCCGAAGATAACGAGAAACTGAAAAAAGTATGGACGTTCCGTCTGATATCAGAGTCTATCTTCGCTATAGGTTACAACTACATCGACTGTGGCCCTATTGATATAGGTCCGATATACAACATGTTGAGCCATAACGAGATAGAAGGCTGGAGATTGCGTTTCGGAGCTAAAACGAACACAAGATTCCACAAGCATATTTTCCTCGAAGGCTTCCTCGCATACGGTACCTACGACGAGAAACCCAAATTCCGAAGTCAGGTGATGTATTCGTTTAACGACAAGGTAAACAACCAATGGGAATTCCCGATGAACCTGCTCACCATGTCGTATGAGCACAACACCGACATCCCAGGCAGGGACATCTTCGGCTTTAATTTCAAAAACGAATACGACGCTCTCGGAAGATCGTTAAACCGACAAGCGAATACGAGAATGGTGTTCAACGATAAGTTGAAACTGATGTATGATTATGAATTCCAATATCAGATAGGCGTCAAGCTTTTCGCAGAATATCAGGAACAGAGGTCGTTGGGCGATATGACTTATCAAACAGTCGGCGGCAAGGTCTACAACCCGTTCACTACAAATTCCGTAGGCTTTGAAGTGAGATACGCCCACAACGAGCGCGTACAGCAGATCCATCAATACCGCTACCCTCTCGCCACATCCGTAGCACCTGTCTTCACCATCGGATACACCTATGGAGGAAACATCCTCGGCTCCGACTACGAATACCATAAAATCCAGGGAATGTTCAGCAAACGCTGGTTCCTGAGCGTCCTCGGTATCGCCGACATCAAAATCTCATGCGGAACAATCATCGGCGACGTCCCGTTCCCACTGCTGTTTGTACATCGCGGCAATCAAGAGCTGTATTTCGACGAAAGTGGCTTTAACCTCATGAATTATAATGAATTCGTCAGCCAATACTACATTCAGGGCATATTCGACTATACCTTCAACGGATTTCTCCTCAACAGAGTTCCTCTGCTCGGCAAGCTCAAGCTACGTGAAGTATTCTCACTGAAGAGCGTCTGGGGCGAGGTGTCAAGTAGCTGCAACCCGGCTAACGGCAACCCTAAACTTTTCATCTTCCCTACCGGTCCCAACGGAGAAAGCCAGACTTACACTTTAGAAGACAAGCCTTACATCGAAGGCAGCATCGGCATTGCCAACATCTTCAGCATACTTAGAATCGACTACGTCAGACGTTTCAACTACCTCGACCACCCCGATGTCGATGAATGGGGTATCTTTTTCTCTCTTAAAGTGAAATTCTGATTCTACAGCAAGATATCCTCTAATCTCACCTTCGGCACGTAATGCACGCCGTCGATACGGTAATATGCACGGCTCTCCTCAACGGAAATCTGTTTCAGTTTGATGTTTTCCGCGCCCTTACCGACAGCAAGAATCGCCAAAGGCTCGCATTGCAATTTGAAATGTTCCATGATGTTAGCCTTGTTGAAAGCACATATCATCACACAGTTCAGTCCCATCTCGGTGGCTTTCAGCGACATGCTCTGCAACGAGATGCCCAAGTCTATATCAATTATTTTGGTCTCTGGCGCTGAGGTACAAACTATGATAAACGCCTCAGGTTCAGTGCCTTCGTATGGCAGATGGAGTTCCGGGAGCATACCGCCCAACTTGATGTTACCTAACACGAAGTCAGCGTCGGCACCTTTTGTGACGAGCTTGAAACGCAGCACTTGCTGGTTCTTCCCCGACGCGATCTTTGTGTTCACATTCACAATACGCTCAAGCATGTCACGCTTCACCACAAAATCCTTTTTATATCCGCGATAGCTGCGGTTTCTCTCAAACAAAGTGTCCAACGAGACATGTTTCGCCGCCGGTTTCCTTACACCCGACGAGAACTCTTCCATCCTTTTTTCCAAATATCCGTCTGCCATAATTAGTATTGTATTTTGTCGCAAAATTAATGATAATTTCGTTAATTCTTACATTTTTTATTATTTTTGCACATTAAATTAATTGAAATGAAAATCAGAAATATCATACTTTTCTTAGCTCTATTTCTTATCAAACTGACCGTCAACGCACAGGTTTTCAACGTCAGCGGCACCGTGATTGACAGCATCACCAAAGAAAAACTTGCATTCGTCAACATCATCGTCAACGAGGACCGCACCTATGGCACCACTACCGACATCGACGGCAATTTCAACATGAAAAGTAAGAATGAAATCAAAGAACTGACTTTCTCATACGTCGGATACAAGAAAAAAACTCTTCCGGTCGATTTTTTCAGCGACAGAAAAAATAAAGTCACACTATCACCGGAAAGCATTGAGCTACAGGAAGTTGTGGTGCATGCCGGTGAGAATCCGGCTCACAGGATCATCGATAGCATAGTGAAACATCGCAAACGCAACAACCCTGAGATGCTCGATTCTTACTCCTACACCATCTACGACCAGATGATTATCACTTTCGACACCACACAAATCAACGACACATCCTTAATCAACCTGAACAAGTTGGTGCGCGACAACGACATCATGGTGATGGAGACGGTATCTGAACAATATCATAAAAGACCCAATAAAAACAAACGTGAAATAAAGGCGAACATCATCGCCGGACTCCAAAACCCGATGTATTTCTTTGTCCTCGACGGCCTGCAAAGTACCAGTTTCTACGAGGATTTCATCACCGTTTACGAGAAAAACTACGTCAACCCGATAACGCCAGGCAGTAAATCGCGCTATTTCTTCGGGCTTGAGTCGGTGATGCCTACAGCTGGAGGCGACTCCTTATATACAATATCGTTCAAACCACGCCGTGGCACCGCTTTTGAAGCCCTCAAAGGCGTCATGACGATCACTTCCGACGGATGGGCTATCGTCAACGTCAAAGCTGAAGCCGCCGACAAATCCAACACCCTCGACGTTAAAATACAGCAGCTATACTCGAAAATCAACGATTCCGTGTGGTTCCCCGTGCAACTCAACACCGACATTGTTTTTCTGCGAATGCTCGCTTATGACAATGCGATAGAAATTGGCGTAGGCTCTCCTGAGAACACCAACACCTCGCTCAATGGCATCGGAAAAAGCTATATCAGCAACATAAAAATCAATCCGCAAATCGATAACAAAGTGTTCGGCTCCACCGACATCGACCTGGCGGAAAACTCAAGTCATCACGATGACGAATTTTGGAAATATTATCGCAACGACAGCATCAACGAAAGAATACTGCACACCTACCGGTTCATCGACACCATTATCGCAAACGAAAAAATCGATGTGGATAAAATAATGAACACCATGACGACCATGCTGTCAGAAGGCTCCATACCGATGGGATATTTCAATTTGGGCTTATCCGAAATCCTCAATTATAATATCGCAAACAATTTTTACGTAGGCCTCGGGATGACAACCAATGAAAAATTGTCGAAACATTTACGTTTTGGAGGCTACTTCGGCTATTGGTTCGGTCCGAAACACGTTAATTACGGAGGCAATATCGACCTGAAATTCAACAGAAAACTCGATTTAGGCTTGCAACTAAACTACGACCACATCTATAAAGCCGTCGGCGATTACGGTTTCATCAACGGCACTTACAATGTCTTCGACGACAGCTTTTTCAAATACTATTACATCAAATGGACCACATTAAACACGTCCGCATCGGCTGAATTATACACGCGCTTTGCCAAGGTCTGCAAGGGATTCGTGAATTTCTCCATCAACGACAAGGAAATGTACGACTGGTATAACTTCAATTCAAACGGCACTATATACAATGGCAAATTCCGCACCGCGACCCTCGGATTCAAAATGAGAATCGCTTTCGGCGAACGGTACATGCTGTCGCCCAAAGGCCTCGTCACGATAACACCGGGCAAACCTGTCCTTTGGCTGTCATACCAGAAAGGACTGAAAGACGTTTTTGAAAGCCCGTTTGATTTCGACAGACTCCAGATGCAGCTATCACATTCCTGGATGATGCCTTACATAGGAAAATCAAAAATGGTGCTCCAGGCCGGCTGCGTGTTTGGCGACGTGCCACTCATGGAGACGTTTAACATCTTCGCAAACAATGAAGGCTTCGGACTTTATGCTACCGAAAGTTTCGCCACAATGCAGCCCAACGAATTCTTATGCGATAAATTCGTGCTTCTTTTCCTTAACCATAACTTTGGTAAGTTCTTCAAAACCAAGCACTTCAGTCCTGATTTCATAATCGAGACAAATATGGGCTGGGGCGACATCAGCGACGTCTACAAACACGCCGGCTTGGAACTGAAAAGCATGAAAGACGGCTACTTTGAAAGCGGCCTCGTTATCGACAACATCCTAAGGGTGACATTTACAAAAATAGGTTTCGGAGCATTCTACCGTTACGGAGCTTACTCCAACGAAAAAGGCATCGACAACTGGGCTTTCAAATTGAAAATCTCATTCAAATTATAAGCTCCTGTAAAAGTCCACCAGTCCATCCATCGGATTTTTGAGGATTTTAGAGCATTTAATATCATGATTTTCAAGCACTTGCAAGAGAATATCTTGAAAGACAAATGCTATGGAACCCACGAAACCGACAGCTGGAGATTTCTCGGCTTCACTTCGTTCCGCTCGAAATGACGAGGAAACAAATGCTTCAAAACAATCGCCCACAATATATCTAATATATTGATTATCAATATTTTCCGATGCAAATTTCGTAAACTCCGCCAAATACCTCGACGGCTGCTCTCCCTGATAAACGCGCTTCAAAAACCGTTCCCTGTCAAGATGATATTTTTCATCAAATTTCATGCGCAGATTCTCAGGCATGATACCTAAAAAATAATCGTGCACAATGCGCTTCCCGATATGGCATCCACTCCCCTCATCCCCTATCATAAACCCAAGCGACGCAACACTTTGCGTGATTTTCTCCCCATCGTAAACACATGCATTTGAGCCAGTTCCCAAGATGCACGCGATGCCGGAATCTTTGCCAAACAAAGCATGACAAGCGCCCAAAGTGTCAGGATAAACTTCTATATCATTTATTTTGAATTCAATGGCAAAAATCATCGCTACTTTTATCTTGTTAGCCTCACTGCCACATCCGGAACCGTAAAAGAATACCTTTTCAACATCCTGATTATCAATAAAATTCTTTGCCTCGTTTACAATACCTTTAATAGTCTCATTGTCAGTAAAATTCGGATTAAAACCGTTGGTAATGAAACGTTTAGCAACATTATCACCATCTAAAAGCACCCATTCGGCTTTCGTCGAGCCACAGTCACAAATCAGTATCATTTTGAATTTTTTTGCAAAGATATAAGATTTAAAGATTTGAAATTTAAGATTTAAAGATTTTTTCGTTTCGATTAAAAAAAGTTGATACCTATTAATATTATTCCTATTTTTGCACTGTAAAATAATGTTTAACTTAAAATTAGCATAGCTAATTCATATCACTATGGGAAGAAGTATGAGAAAATGGCGTGTTGAGGACTCTGCTGAGCTCTACAACATCAACAACTGGGGCATTAACTATTTCTCTATCAACGAGAAAGGCAACGTGGTGGTGACGCCGCGCGAAGGCTGTGCTTCCGTTGACCTTCGTGAACTTGTCGATGAGCTCCAGCTCCGTGACGTGTCGGCTCCAATGCTGATCCGTTTTCCTGACATCATCGACACCCGTATCGAGAAAATCGATTCCTGCTTCAAAGAAGCTGCCAAGGAATACGATTACAAGGGCAAGAATTTCATCGTTTTCCCTATCAAAGTCAACCAGATGCGCCCAGTGGTCGAGGAAATCGTTAGCCACGGCAAGAAATTCAACATCGGTCTGGAAGCCGGTTCAAAACCTGAGCTTCACGCAATCATCGCATCCAACACCGATAGCGAGTCACTTATCATCTGCAACGGCTACAAAGACGAGAGTTTCATAGAGTTGGCGCTTCTCGCACAAAAGATGGGACGCACCATCATCATCGTTGTTGAGAAGATGAACGAGCTCCGTCTCATCGCCAAGTTGTCGAAACAGCTGAAAGTGACTCCAAAGATTGGCATCCGCATCAAGTTGGCAAGTTCTGGAGCAGGCAAATGGGAAGACTCGGGTGGTGACGCCTCGAAGTTCGGCCTCTCTTCTTCCGAATTGCTTGAAGCCCTCGAATATCTTGAGAAAAACAACATGATGGAATGCCTCAAGCTGGTGCATTATCACATCGGCAGCCAGGTGACAAAAATCAGAAGCATAAAAATCGCCCTCAAAGAAGCCGCACAGTTCTACGTTCAGCTTCATAAGATGGGCTTCAACGTTGAGTTTGTCGACGTTGGCGGCGGTCTCGGTGTCGATTACGACGGAACACACTCCGCAAACAGCGCCAGCTCTGTCAACTATACCATCCAGGAATACGTCAACGACGCGATATTCTCAATCGTCGACGCCTGCGATAAAAACGGTCTGCAACACCCTAACGTCATCAACGAATCAGGTCGCGCCTTGACTGCACATCACTCCGTTTTGATTATGGAAGTGCTTGAAACAGCGTCACTTCCTACATGGGACGATGAGGCGGAAAAGGTCGAAGACGACGACCACGAGTTGATCCACGACCTTTATGAGACTTGGGATAACCTCACCAGCAAACAGTCATCGATGCTTGAGACGTGGCACGATGCACAGGAGATACGTGAGGAAGCCCTCGACCTGTTCAACATGGGTCTTCTCGACCTCAAGACACGCGCAAAGATTGAGCGTATCTTCTGGTCTGTCGCATTGGAAATCAACCAGTTGGCATCACAGCAGAAACGTGTCCCCGATGAGTTGCTCGCACTGCCTAAGCTGCTGGCCGACAAGTATTTCTGCAACTTCTCAATGTTCCAGTCGCTCCCTGATGCTTGGGCAATCGACCAGGTGTTCCCTGTCATGCCTATCCATCGTCTGAACGAATATCCTGACAGAGAAGCCACTTTGCAAGACATCACCTGCGACTCCGACGGCAAGATGACAACTTACGTTACAGGCCACAGCCTGTCGCATAACCTTCCGGTGCATTCGCTGACAAAGAACGAACCTTATTATATAGGTGTGTTCCTTGTGGGCGCATATCAGGAGATCTTGGGCGACATGCACAACCTCTTCGGCGACACTAACGCGGTGCACGTCTCTGTCGACGAGAAAGGCTATTACATCGACCAACTCATTGACGGTGAGACAGTTGCAGAGGTTTTGGAATACGTCCAATACAGCCCTAAGAAGCTCGTCCGTACCGTCGAGTCATGGGTCACGAGCTGCGTGAAAGCCGGAAAGATCACCGTTGAAGAAGGTAAAGAGTTCTTATCAAATTACAGGTCAGGACTTTACGGATACACGTACCTCGAATAAAGTTTGGAGTTATTTACAATCCACTTGTTATCTATTTTTGTAAGTTCAATCAAGTTTATTTTAACTAATTGACAATGAAATTTTTTTATAGATTTTTACGATGCGCCGCTCTGATGGTCATGATGATGCCTTTAATGGTGTTGGGACAGATTACCCCTACAACCGACACCAATGGGAACGGCACAATTGAAGATAATGAGAAAAATCTCTATCTGATTCAGACGAATCAGTTCGAGAGTTTCTATATAGCGCCTAATGGTAGCAATCTTAATACCGCGAACCTTCCTCACGCTAGTATGCTGTGGTATTTTTTGGAAGCGGAATATGACGAAGTCAATGAAATCCAATACTACTACATTATCAATAATTCCACCAATAAATACATGTGCCACGGTGGTGGTACATCAAACACCACAGATAGCAGAGGTGTCACGCTAGTTGACAAGGATGCGTCCAATGAGGAGAGATGTAAGTTCAAATTTGTTGAAGACAACTCTAATGAAACGGACGGTTTTTACAATATAGATGTTAAAGGTAATCCCACTTATTTTGCATTGAACAAGCAAAGTGGTAATGTATCCACTAATAATATCAGATTGACTGATAACCAATACGTTCATAACACAAACTCCAAATGGAAGTTTATTCCTTACGATGGGACTTTAGTTTGGCCAAATCCACCATTTACTGTATCAACAGATATAGTTAAGCATTACTATAAGATACATAACAAGAATGCTAATACATACTATATTTCCACAAACCCTTCCACAAGTAAGGTAACATACTCCAGCACGGAAAGCGATTATATGACTTGGTATTTCAAAGAGGCTCCTTCCGGTGGCTTGATGAAATACTATTACATCATTAATCCAGCATCTGGAGACAAATACATGTACTTTGACGGAGACACAGGTACCGGCAATCAAACCGATGCAATAAGCCTAAAAGGCATAAACGAAGCCAATGTCGTAGCTGACAGATTCATGTTTGTCATTGTGCAAGCAGCAGTAATTGGCAATAACGATACTCCTATAAATGGGTATTATATGATTGTTCCAAAACTGTTAATTGGCAATCTTTGGAATAGCAACAGTCTTGGGAATAACTCACCGTCAAACGGCAGTAATATGGGAATCATACCAGGTAGAGGTGCTGACGTTTACTCGCATTGGTCTTTCGAGGCAACGAATGATTGCTCGACACCTACAATCACTTATTCAAGCGCAACAGGTAAAATAACTATCACTACTATTCCAGTTGATGCTGATATCCATTATACAACAAACGGAGATGAGCCATCCTCCAGTGTTGGAGAACTCTATAATGATCCGTTTGTGGTATCTTCTCCAGTGACCATCAAGGCCATTGCCACCAAAACAGGTTTTTCTGATTCAGGGATAGCGACGAAATCTTTCGATCAAGTTGCCACACCTGATTTTGAAATGACAGACGATGGAACAGTAAGGCTGACTTGTGCCACTGACGGAGCTAGCATCTATTATGAGATGGGCTCCACACCAAGCGATCCAACCACATCAAGCACACATTATGCTGGTTTTATCAAAAACGCAGCTGGTCAACATATCAAAGCCATTGCGGTGAAAGATGGGTTGATAAATTCCGCCATATTGGAAACCGGACAGATTACATTTACCTGCGCCACACCAGTCATCAGAGAAACTTCGCCCACAACGTTTTCCATCATATGCAGTTATCCTACCAGCGGAGTCACTATCCGATACAACAAAGGAATCAATCCTGATGACCCTACACCAGAATCAGGTACCATATATAACGGCCCCGTGACTTTCAATGAGTCTGAAACCGTCAAAGCCATCGCTTATGCTACGAATTATACCCCTTCCGATGTGGTGACATGGCCTCATGATTACTCACAGGATTATCTGACATTCAGAGTATTGACTGGTGGTACAATTGGATGGAAAGCTTATGAAGGTCTTACCAAAACAATTCAATATAGTATAAATGATGGAGATTGGACTGTTTGGACATCCACTTCTGATGGAGCAACTATTTCCGTTCAAGCAGGAAATCTTGTAAGACTTAGAGGAACTGCGTATCCGTATGCTACAAGTAAAGATGCATACTCCGGATTCGAAGGTGGGACTGCCACGTATGAAATTGAAGGCAATATCCATAGCTTGATATACGGAGATGATTTTGCAGGAAACAACACAATGCCGGACAACACTTATATGTTCTGTTCATTGTTCAAAAAGTCAAAAGCAACCTCTGCCGAGAACTTGATTCTTCCAGCTACCACTCTTAGAAATTATTGTTATAGAGCATTGTTCAGCTATGCAACCAGTTTAGTGAAACCTTGTGCTCTTCCAGCTACAACACTTGCAACCGGTTGTTATTGGTATATGTTTGAAAGATGTGCAATAACTGCGGCTCCAGAACTTAACGCTACAACTCTTGTTAACGAGTGTTACGGTCACATGTTTAATTTGTGCTCAAACCTTAGTTATATAAAATGTACAGCTGTAGATGGATTTTCAGCTTCAAAAGCATTAGAAAACTGGGTTTCTGACGTAGCATCTTCTGGTGTGTTCGTGAAAAATTCAAATAAGACATGGCCTTCCGGAATTTCTGGAATACCATCCGGTTGGACAATATATAATGACTATCTCTTATATAGTCCAGAAATCAGTTGTGATGGTGAATATATAACAATAACTTGTACTACACCAGAAGCATCTATATATTATAGATTGAATCAAACAGGAGACTTCTCAGAGTATAGCTCTCCTATACCTTTTAATGAAACTGCAACTGTTGAAGCATATTCAACTAAAGACAACAATACAAGCAGTACCGAAATTATTACATATGAAAAATATGACTCTCCATTAGATGAATCCACAAGATTGTTGGATTCTTGGACTTATGGTGGCAACCAAGTCACATTACCATACTCCGTAAATTGCGAAAATGGACATTCGTCAAGTTATTCAAAAGGATCATATACATTTGAGACAACAGCCACTTTATATAGACGTCAGCCTACTTATTTGTGGTTCCAGCATGCCGACCAATCAGCAGACATTTATGTTGATGATGTATTTGTGACCACTCACTGGGGTGGCTACAATGCTTTCTTTGTTGATATAAGCAATTATGTACATCAAGGAACAAACCAAATCAAAGTTGTACTGAACAACACAACAAGAGATGTATTAGCACCTAATGCCGGTGACTTCAATTTCAATGCCACTCTTGGTAAGGTTAAATTGTTGACAAGTCCGGTGTTGCCATCAATTGATTATGGATATGATGGATTCCATATCACATCAACAGTGACATCGCAAGAAGCAACCATAACAGTAAAAACAGCTGTTCCAGCAGAAGCAACTGTCATCTGTTCTATAAATGGTGACAACTGTGAATATTCAAACACCCAGATAAGTACAGGTGAAGAAATCACATTCGAGACAACCATCAACAATCCGCATCTTTGGAATGGTATATCGGATCCATATCTATATGATGTGACACTCACCATTAAAAAAGATGATGTAGTATATCATCAATTCGAGAGAGGATATGGTCTCAGGTTCTATGAATATGTCATCAATAAAACTGTTGGCAATGAAAACTACACAGGATTCCTTCTCAATGGCTCGCCTTATCTTTTAAGAGGTGTTTGTACGCACCATGATTTGGAAGGAAAGGCCAATGCCCTTACTGATGAAGATATTGCCAATGACTTTGCCATAATTCAAGAACTTGGATGTAATTTCGTTCGTCTCGCACACTATCCACATCCTAAAGAAGTTTATGACTGGTGCGATAGGCTTGGAATCATTGTCCAAACCGAAGTTCCTTGTGTAAACAGATTCCAAAATACATTACCACAGGATTATTATGACCATCTATATATTCAATATGAGGATATGGTAAGACAGCATTACAATCATCCTTGTATTATGTTCTGGGGACTTTTCAATGAGGCAACTACTGATGATACTTCAATTGCCAAACCAAGACTTGAAGATTATAGGACATATATTAAGAATATTGATCCGGAACGTTGGGTTGGTTATGTTGTAAGTCATAGTTCGTCAAATCCAAGTAGTTTGATGGGCAATCCTAATATGGATTGGTTTGGATGTAATATTTACGTTGGTTGGTATATTAGCCCAGATATAAATGACCCAACATACCAATTGAATACACGTAAAACTAACATCATTACGAACTTACATAAACCATTGGCATTTTCTGAATATGGTTGCGGTGGCACACAAAGCTGTCACTCTGATGACTTTATGACAACAACAACAAGGGGTAACAACCCAAGACACGACATTGAATATCAGATGTGGTTGCATGAAGGACATATTGCTGCTATTAAGAATTTTCCGGAACTTTTGTTCACATCTCAATGGCAATTATTTGATATAGCAGTGTCTAGTAGAAGAGAAGGATATACAATATGCCTTGATGGAGAAAGCACATATGAAGATAATAATTTAAAATATTTGAACAATAAGGGACTTGTTGAAAGAGACCACAAGACAAAGAAGGATCCATTCTATTTGTACAAGGCTTGGTGGAACCAGACAGACAAATTTGTACACATTTGCGGAAAGGATTATGAAAAGTTAAATGGCAGAGCAATAAAGTGCTATACAAACGATGGTGATAAATTGACACTTTTTGTAAATAATGTAGAGATTCAAACTGTCACAGTTGAAAACAATATTGCGACATTCACGGCAAGAGATTTCAATCAAAGTGATGTGATTAGAGTAAATGGCGCAACAACATACGATGCATTTACTTTAACTAATGACTTCATAACCGATGGCAATTGGGACGTGGCCACCAACTGGAACGGTCATGCGGTACCTACTGCTGGCAGCGATGTGATCATCAGAGCTGAATGTACAATTCCGAATGGAGTTGTAGTCCAAGCCAACCATATCACTATTGGTGAAAACGGTAGCCTCACTATTGCCGAAGGCGGTCAGCTCATCCACAGCAACGAAGGTGTTGTTGCTACTGTTGAGAAGGACATCACAGCCTACACGGTAATCCAAAATCAAGGCGAGGAATTTACCGACGGCTGGTATTTCATCGCCTCGCCCATCACGGACGACTACACACCCACAGGCAGCATGGTTGAAAACACCTACGACTTGTATCGCCTCAACAACACCACTTGGGAGAACTACAAACAATCGGGTGATCACTATCATTTCAACCTTGAATCAGGCCGTGGTTATCTTTACGCAAACAGCGAAGACATAACGCTTCAGTTCACTGGAACCCTCAAACCATACGCGGCAAGCGAATCCGTAAACGTCAGCACAGGCTGGAACCTCATCGGCAACCCATTCGCTTACAATGTTTACGCCAACCGCGCATTTTATAAGATGAATGATGACAAGACAGGTATTGAGGCCGTTTCAGCATTCAGCACAAGTCCTATCGCCCCCTGCACAGGCATCGTGGTCGAAGCCGAAACAGATGGCGACGTAATCTTCAGTAAGGAAGCACCCGCGCAAAGCCAAGGCAGCAACGGCAGTTTGCTGATTGCATTGAAAAAAGCCAACGCACGCAACAATGCCTTGTTAGACAACGCCATCGTGAGCTTCAATGAAGACGGCCAGCTTGGCAAGTTCTACTTCGGCACACAGAACGCCAACATCTACATCCCGCGAAATGGCAAGGAATATGCTATAGCATTTTCCAACTGTCAAGACGACATTCCATTGAATTTCAAGACAGCAGAAACTGGCATCTACACCATCAGTTTTGAAGGCGAAGAGATGTATCTCAATAGCATTTATCTCATTGATATGCTAACAGGTCAAGAAATCGACCTGAGCTTCAACCCGAGCTACACCTTCTTGGGCTCAGCTGCTGATCGTTCTGAGAGATTCAAGATTGTGTTCAAAACAGGCTTTGAGAATGCTCCGAGCGATATCTTCGCATACCAGAACGGCAACGACATCGTCGTCAGTGGCGAAGGCGAACTCCAGATCTTCGATGTGATGGGGCGCTTGGTCTCGACACATCACATCAGCGGTGTGGAGAGGTTCAACGTCAAGACACAGGGTGTTTACATCTTCAAATTGAATGATAAGACACAGAAAATCGTGATAAGATAACAAAACTGACATAAAAAAAGAGACGTCAGATGGCGTCTCTTTTTTGTGTCGGGGTAGCAGGATTCGAACCTGCGACCCCCTGCTCCCAAAGCAGGTGCGCTAGCCGGACTGCGCTATGCCCCGATATTCCGGCGGAGAAGGGGGGATTCGAACCCCCGGTAGCCTTAGGGGCTACGACAGTTTAGCAAACTGTTGGTTTCAGCCACTCACCCACCTCTCCAGTTTTCTGTGGCTTTGTGGCTGCAAAAATACAACATTTTTTAATACAACCAAACATTTTTTGAAAAATTTTTTATTTAATGTTTTTGTTGCTGATAATCAGAATTTTATTACCTTTGCAGCAAATATTTTACCATGAAAACACGTAGATTTTTATCATTTTTACTCATTACGGCAACCTTATTTTCAGCTTTAAGTTGCTCAAACAATGAGAAACAGGCTCCTAAGACAGCTAAAAACGTCATCTTACTCATCGGCGACGGCATGGGGCCGGCACAAGTTTATTCACTCATACTCACAAGTTCTGAAAAAACAGCTTTTGAGCGCTTCCCATATTCAGGCTTCTCCATAACGAAGTCAGCATCAAACGAGATAACAGACTCAGCAGCCGGCGGTTCGGCCATCGCAAACGGCACAAAATCAAATAACGGTTGCGTTGGAATGACCGCCGACAGCATCCCAATGCCAAGCATGCTCGACATCTTTGCCGAACAAGGCAAGAAGACAGGTGTCGTAGTGACATGCGCAGTGACACACGCCACACCGGCCGATTTCTTAGCACACAACATAACACGTAAAAATACCGAAGAAATAGCACTCGAAATCTCAAAAAAGGAAAAGCTTGATGTGCTTTTCGGCGGAGGTAAGAAATATTTCACAGAACGCAAGGATGGCCTTGACCTCATCGGCAAGATGTGGGAAAACGGATGGAACATCTACGACTCACTCCCACAAATCGAAAACAACAACGCCAGAACCATGGTGCTGACATGCCGCAAACATCCTGTCAAAGCTCCTGAACGCGGCGATTTCCTGCCACAAGCCACTGCTAAAGCCATTGAGATGCTCGACAATGAAAACGGTTTCTTCCTCTTGGTCGAAGGCTCACAGATTGACTTCGCCTGCCATGACAACGACTCGGCCACTCTCGTGGAAGAGATGCGCGACTTCAACAAAACCCTTAACGTGGTGCTCGATTTCGCAGAAAAAGATCAGAACACACTGGTCATAGTCACAGCTGACCATGAAACAGGCGGACTCACTTTCATCGACCCGGATGGCAAATACACACGCACCGATTTCAAATGGAGCACAGGAAGCCACTCCGCAATATTTGTCCCGGTATTCTCATACGGCCCTGGCGCCGAGAGATTCTCCGGCATCATGGACAACACCGACATTATCAAAAAGATAATGGACATCACAAAATAAAAAAAAGTCGGCAGTGATGCCGACTTTTTTTAGCTAATAATAATCAATTACTTTGCCATTTCTGAGCGGAAACTATCTACGCCAGCCTGTGAAAGCTCAACGATTTTTGTTGTCTCACCCATGTTGAGGCAAATGTGATTGTCGTCCACATAACGGAACATTTCAACTTTCTGGTCGCCTTGGTTCACATACCATACGCCGTTCTCGTTGATGAACTGTACAGTCTCATCACCTTTGGTGATTGTGTAACCGTTTTCATTTGACTCCACTAAATACTTACCGTTTTCGGTATCGATGACTTCTGTCTTGCTTGCAACAGGATTGCTGCCTGTCCAGAATTCAATCGAATTGAGAACCAACATATCAGCAAGCATACATACAGGATAAACCGGGATAGGCCATGAGAAGAAGAAAATGATTTCGTTGACAAACTTGTTGCTTACCGATTCATTCCACTCATGATACTTGTTAGTCAATCCAAAAGAGCCGATGCATGATGACAAGAACAATGTTGATGCCAATGCGAGTGATAAAAATACTTTTTTCATTTTTTTAAAAAATTATGTTAAACAATAAGTTTTCTGATAACACTGCAAAATTAATAAAATTTTTTAAATATTTTCAAAAAAATTTAATTTATTCATATTTATTATAAAATATATTTATATCTTTGCAAATTGTAATATTATGCCATTAAAAGGCTTATAAAATAACAAATATCTCATATATGAAGATTTTTATTGCTAAATTATCTCCACGGACGACCGTAGACGACGTGAAGCGCCTGTTCGAACGTTTCGGCACCGTTTCATCGTGCAAAGTCATCATGGATCATGAGACGAAACGCTCAAAATGCTACGGCTTCGTCGAAATGCCATATGACAATGAGGCTTACGTCGCTGTTGTTGAGACAAACGAAATTGACTTTATGGGCAGCGTTATCAACGTCAAAAAGTCAAAGCCGCAACCGCCTACAGGAAAGAAATGATTTTAAATCATTGAAAGACAACTATTTACAAGATACAAATAATTTTTTGTATTTTTGCTTACATTTTATAAAAATTTTGTAATTTTGCAGTCGCGAAATGCAATGGTCTGGTAGCTCAGCTGGATAGAGCAACAGCCTTCTAAGCTGTGGGTCTTGGGTTCGAATCCCAACCGGATCACGCAAGCAAACGCCCAGCCAACAGGCCGGGCGTTTTTGATGCAAACAACAATAAAGACATATGTTTTTAAAACTTCATTCTGAAAATCCCAACCAGCGTCATGTCAAAATGATAATCGACTGTCTCGAGGATGACGGCGTTATCATATTTCCTACCGACACCATTTACGGCATCGGCTGCAGTGTAAAAAGCAACAAAGCGTTTGAACGAATCGCCCAAATCAAAGGCATTAAAAAGGAGAAGGCTGTTTTTTCATTCATTTTCAATGATTTAAGCCAACTTTCAGAGTTCACCAAGCCGATAAACAACGATGTCTTCAAAATGATGAAGAGAAATCTTCCGGGCGCCTTCACATTCATCCTTGAGGCGAACAACAATATCCCGAAAATTTTCCAGAGTAAGCGCAAAACCATCGGTATCCGTATTCCCGACCAGCCCATCATCACCAATATAGTCAAAGAGCTCGGGTGTCCGATAATGACTACATCAATCCTTGATGAAGATGAAATTTCGGGCTTTTTGACAGACCCGGAGGAGATAAATGAGCGCTATAAAGACCGTGTAGACATAATCATCGACGGCGGCGTTGGCGACAATCAAGAGAGTACCATCGTGGACTGCACTGATAATGAGATACTTATAACTCGCCAAGGCAAAGGAATCCTGGAATGAAATTTTTTGAAAATTTTTGTTGCAGGTATTGAAAAATGTAGTAATTTTGCAGTCGCAATTGAACGCATAGTTCAATGACTTGGTAGCTCAGCAGGTAGAGCATCACACTTTTAATGTGGGGGTCCTGGGTTCGAGCCCCAGCCAGGTCACAAAGATTTTAGCCTTAAAGTATTGGTAATCAGTATTTTAAGGCTTTTTTAATGGGTAAAATTGACCAGTTTTTGGCGTGCAAAATGCGATTTTTGGCGTGATAATTTTCATTTTTGGCGTGCTAGCTTTTTTGCGTGTTAGTTAGTGTGGACAACTGACTATAAGTGACAGCAAATGAAATGGATTTGGAAATTTGGTTGCAAAAATA
>JAGCFU010000090.1 GCA_017649945.1 Bacteroidales bacterium
CCGAATGAGATTTGTTTCGTGGCGAACAGATTCGCCGCCATAAGGCTTGTGGTAAACAGCGTCGCTAATATCAGAAAAAGCACGCTGACATGATGTGTTTTCTGTGTCATTTCTTGTTTTGTTAAAGGGGGTTGAGCAAGTACCCCTGGGTTAAATTTATAAATTAGGATATTTCTTTCTTATGTTAGCAGCTAAGAAATTCGCCACTGAGTCGGTCGAGAAATGCGACACATTGATGACGAAGTCGTAGTTGCGTGCGTCGTATCGCGACACTCCTGCGAAGGTCTTGGTGTAGTTCTCGCGGGCCTTGTCGACAATCTCGATACGTTTGCGCGCGGTGTCCTCATCGACGGCAAACTGGTTCATGATGCGGCGCACACGTGAGTTGGTGTCGGCGATGCAGAAAATCTTCAGTGCCGACGGGTCGTCTTTAAACACATGGAAACCAGAGCGTCCGATTATCACGCAGGCCTCTTGTGCCGCGAGGTCACGGAGAATCACGGCTTCGGCGTCGTAAATCTGTTGTGATGTCACCTGACGGTCTTCGGTCACGCCGCCATGCAACTTGCGTGAGCTGTCGAACTGCTTGTAGTACTGGCAGAAATCACCCCACCAGTCGGTCTTCTTCGCCCTGATGCGCTCAATCTCCTCAACGGTAAGGTTGAATTGTTGCGTGAGGCTGTCGAGGATACCTCTGTCATAAACATTGACTCCGAGCAGCTTGCCCAGTTTATAAGCTATCTCGCTTCCTCCCGAGCCATATTCACGGTTTATTGCGACGACGAATTTGATTTTTCCCATTGTATCTAAAATTTTGCGTGCAAAGATACAACTTTTAGTTCAATTTTGTATTTTTGCATCAAATTTTTGCAATCATGAAAGCAACCTACTCACAACGTCTCATCAAACTCGCCGACCTGAATCATCACCAGACTTTTTTTGCAGGCCGCTGCTCTGAATATTTTTTAGAGAGCTCGTATTTCGCTGTAGCTCAATATGTTGACACCAAAGACACCGTGCTCCTCGTGCTTCACGGCATCGACTTCAAATTTCCTATTTTCGCAGGCGATATCGTCACATTCGAGAGCAAAGTCATCGCAGCAGGACGCTCAACATTGACGGTCTACACCAAGATGTACCGCAGCCGCGAGCCGGAAAAGATTGCCGCCGATGGCTTCGCCACGTTCTCATATCTCGACGAAAACCATCATTCAAAGCCACACGGAGTGGTAATCACACCGGAAACGGAAGAGGAACGTTGGCTCAACCAGCAAGCCATCGAAGTGTTGGAAGATTCAAAACGCCGCGCTAAGGCGATGAACGCCGCACATTAATTATTGTTTGACAATTCTCACTGTCGTCATCCCTGAGCCTCCGGTGATTCGCACCATATAAACTCCTGAAGTATAGTCACTGAGGTCAAGATTGGCATGGTATTCCGACACTTTTGCCGTAGCCACCTCTTTGCCGAACATATCAAACACAACGACTTCGCCGTCTTCAACATTAGCTGAAACGGCCACATTTCCCATGGTAGGATTCGGACTGACAAAAGCCACAACAGCTTGTTGCTCAATGACATCGTCAGTGCCATTGCCGACCCAAACATCGTCTACATAAACACCTTCAGCGTCATGTCCGATACCATCAAATACAATCTGATAAGTGGCCGACGGTTCAGGAAGCGCCACCGTGACAGTCTCCCAGTCGGCAGTGGCCTCGGTGAAATTCAACAGAGTGTGCCAAGAGTCGTTTTCATCAGTGCGATAACCGACTATCAGCTGGTCGACAGTACCATAGCTCAAGCCCTGTAACTGCTTGTGTTTGAATGTCAAAACAGGATTTGAAACAGCCGTCAAATCCAGAGGTGTGGAGATTAGCATGGCTTCGCCGCCAAGCCAGATGAAAAACGCTGTGTTGTTAAGGATAAGATATCCAGGGTCAATCACCCAATTATCAATGCCGGAACTGATTTCCGTCTGCCAGCATACAAAATTCTCCGAAGCCTCGAAATCATCGAAATACGGCTCATCATCAGTAACAACGATGACATCGCAAAGGGTCGTGAACGTTGCAGGCGTTGCCCATTCCGACTCAGCGCCACCGCCACAAACCGCCTTCACAGTGAAAGTATGATCCGTTTGAGGCTCCAAGTTTTCAATCATAAATGGCTGAGTGTCAGCATTTATCAAATGACCATCCAAATCAATCACCCAACTCTCCTCATTGCCAGTTACCGACCATCCGAGAAGAGCTGAAAACGCCGTAATCTCAGTGACGTTAAGGCTCACAGGACGAGCGCAACCGCCTTCACCGGCAATCTCGATATTATCGACAAAAATCATGTATCCGCCCAAGCCGCGGCCCAGAAACGACACCTGATAAGTAGCCGACAGGTCTGTCAAAGTGAATGTCTCCTCAAAAAAATTCTGGTAGTCGCTGATGCTATAAGTTCCCAAAGTGTGCCAGCTGTCGGTCTCAGAAGAACGGTAGCTTACCACGAGCTCGTCCATTTGATACAGTCCCATCATCGCGTATGAAAAGCTGAACGTGGCTCCGTCTACACCCGAGATGTCCAAAACAGGGGAAATCAGTCGCGCCTCATCGCCGGAATTCGTAAACGAGAAAGCAGCCAAAGTAGTGCTTGAACCGGCAATAGTCGTCCAGTTGCCAGCGCCGACAGTCTCTACCGTCCAACAATCAAAAGGAGTGCCTTCAAAATCTTCGATGTAAGGCTGACCGTCGGTGACGGTGAACTCACATTGCGCAGATGCGTTATTTACCGAAAAAATCAGTGTAATCGCTGCAAAAATGCCTATAAGTAATCGTTTGTTCATAGTTTTATGTTTAATTTTCTGCAAAAATAAAAATAATTTTCAGATTTTAACGCTTTTTTTTATTTTTGCAGAAAAAAAATATGCGAAAAATATCCCTTTCCTTTTTATTTATAATGCTGATGGCAGCATGTACGCGCACGCCAAAGGCTGAATGGACGGAAGGTCCTGCCGAAGATGACGGCCGCGCAATGAACACCCTTGTGCTTCAAGACGTTACAAAAGGCTCACGAGTGTGGTTTCAAGAGCTTTTCGACTCGAAAACCATAGTCGAAGGACCGGCAATCAACCATTATCAAGGCACTTCGTGGTATATTGACATTCCGAACGACGGCACCGTAACAATCAAATATTATGGACGGCCGCTTCCGCGACAGTCGTGGGCTCCCGAAGGCTTCGTGATGCAGCGTAAAGGCAAGCCCGACAAGCCGATGCAGGTGAATTATCACTTCATACAACATCCGAAAAATGACGCCGTCGACGATGACTTCATCTGCCGTTATGAGGCGCAACCCGGCGACATAATCCCACAGGTGAAACGTGTGAAATATGGCACTGAGCCTCTCGAAAAGTCAGAAAACCTCCCCTACGGATGGTATCGTATCACAATAGATGAAAACGGCGAGCCGAAAGTGGAAGCCGACGATGAAGACGGTGCTTTTTATGCCCGGACAACCCTCGAAAAACTGCAGAAACCGCTTCAGCCGATGACTATCGAAGACTGGCCAGACAACCGGTACCGCGGCTTCATGCTCGACGTGGCACGCGACTTCCGTAGCGTCGACGAGGTTCTGAAAGTCATCGACCTAATGGCACAGTATAAGTTCAATGTCTTCCATTTCCATATTGGCGACGACGAAGCTTGGTGCTTGGAAATCAAAGATTTACCTGACTTGACAGATTTCAGCGGACATCATGCCTTGCCAGATTGGAACTTGCAGGAGACTGAGGCTCTGAAGCCGACAGCAAACGGCCGAATCAATAATAAAACATACTTCACCGGCGAGGAATACAAGCAGATTCTGCGTTATGCCTGGGAACGTCACATTTCCGTAATCCCTGAGTTCGACGCGCCAGGTCATTCGAGAGCGTCCATCAAGGCGATGCAGGCCTATGAAAAGCGCACCGGCGACGCTTCCTATCGGCTGCAAGACCCTGCCGACACCTCGCATTACTGGTCGGCACAGGACTTCACCGACAACGTGCTAAGCGTCTATCTTCCAAGTGTTTACACTTTCTACGGCATCGTCTTCGATGAGGTGATTCGTCTGCATGAAGAAGCTAACGTTCCACTTCTCGCAATCCATATCGGAGGCGACGAAGTTCCTAACGGAGCATGGGCAAACCAAGACCGAAAAGCCATGAAAGACTTGTTTACCAACAATATGCTGGAGCTCGCCGAACAACGTGGCATCCGCCTCGCAGGTTGGGAAGACATCGCAAAAGGAATCGAACCCGAAACAGTGCAACGCCTCAAGCAATCGTTGTATTTCATAAACATCTGGACAGGCAAAGGCATGGAAGGATTCCCTTGCGTGCTGTCGCCTGCAACCAACAACTACGTCGACCTCGCATATAGTGCTGACCCTGAAGAACTTGGACTTTTCTGGGCCGGATTCGTCGACGAGCGCAAAACGTTCTCCATGAACCCGAAAGAATACACCGGCGACATCGTCGGAGTGTCGGCACATCTGTGGTCGGAGCAGCTCCGTAAGTTCGATGACGTCACCTTCCAAATGCTACCAAAAGCACTCGGCGTCGCAGAACGGGCATGGAACACCGCCTCACCTTCCGATTTCAACCATTTTTACAGCATCATAGTCGAAAAAGAGATGCCCATTTGGGAAAAGACGGGATACAAATTTAAAAAAAGACATTATGACACACAAAGGTTGTAATATTGCCTTAATCGTAATAATATTGTTGGTGGGGACCCTTCAGAGCCCCGCCCAAAATGTTTACAAATTCACCGAACGCATCGACAGCGTTCTGACCGTGAAATATTTTAATGTAGACATCGACACCAACTACGTCATCCGTCCGTCGACAAAATGGACGTTAAAAGGACGGCTTAACGTGTCGGGAGCCATTATAAAGACTGAAGGACAAAAAAATGGCAATCACTACGAATCAGAGCTCAAAGCAGATTATAAATCAACTTTAAGCGTCGGCGTGAGCTACTTGGGCTTGACTGTCAACATATCTTTCAACCCTGCCAAATTGTTAGGCAAATATAGAGACTTCGAACTTTTTATACAATCATACAAACCTCGCATCGGATTCGACATCAGCTATCAGGATGCGCACAATTTCCAGGGATGGTACAAGGTCGGTAATGCGCATTATGAGATTATCACAAATAATGACATGTTCAAGCTGCGCACGCTGAACGCCAACATATACTATGTGTTCAACCATCGCCGCTTCTCCTATCCCGCAGCCCTTGCCCACAACTATATTCAACGGCGCTCGGCAGGAAGTTTCATCATTGCCGTGTCGGGACAGGGACAGCATGGAAATGTGAAAAGTGATACAACGAATACCGACTTCAAGATGACTAACATCGGCATCGGAGCCGGATATGGATACAACTATGTGCCTGCCAACGGTTGGCTATTCCACCTCTCGGCGCTGCCTACATTCATTGTCTACAGCAACACGTCGATAACATTCGACAATACCGGCATCCCTTTAAAATATCTTTTCCCTGAGGTTATCATCACCGCACGCGGAGCCATTGTCAAACAGATAGGGCGCAACAAGTTCGCAGGTTTCTCCATGGTATACTACTTCACCAACATTGGCGACAAAAGCCATCTTTACATTGATAACCAGAAGTGGCTCGCCCGAATATACTTTGGTTTCAGGCTATAAAAAATAAAACTGCAATTTTGAGCTTTAGTGCTGAATTGCTACTTTTCGGACAATAGAAACATTGTCTCCCACAACTTTCACGAAATAGATGCCTGTCATAAAATCATATGTTGATATCTCATATCTGTCGCCTTGCATCTTGCAGTTGTAGCACACCTTCCCTTGAAGGTCATAGATAGTCAGTTCGACATTGCGTAATGGCTCACTGACAGAAACGGTGATGAACGTTGAGGCCGGGTTGGGCGCGACCATCAGTGTGACTTCATTGGATTCGCTAACGAAGCATGGCATTGTGGGCAGTTCGGTATACCATATGCCGCCAGCCATCGGCGAGGCGTATAGAAGCTCCCCGTCGATGCAGATGTCGAGGATGGGACCTTCGACGGGAATATTGTCCATTTGTTGCCATTCGTCGCTATGGTCGTATTTCATGTAAATGGAGCCGTCTTCGCAACCCACGGCGATGATGGTGTCTGTTGTGGTGATGCGTCGGATGGTGGCGTTGGTAGGCAGTGCGTCAATAGGATGCCAATGCTCGCCCATGTCGTCGGAGAAATGAAGGCCGTGCTCACGAGTGCCCAGATACAAGCCGTTGTCATGGTATCTCAAAGTGGTGTAGTTGACGCCCTCGAAGGGAGAGTTAAGCACTTGCCAGTTGGAGCCTTGCTCGCGGCTGTGGCGCAACACGCCGTCGTAAGAGACGTGATACATGATGCTGCCGTCCCAGGTGAGGTCAACTACATCAATCTCAAGAGGCAGGCATGTCGGTACATACCATTGCTCACCAAGACCGAAGGAAACATACATCCTTTCCTTGCTTCCCGCAACGATTTGCGAACCGCAGCGCACCAGGCTCTGAAGCCATTGCGTTTCTGGGAGTCCGGATCCTGCCGAACTGAACGATGTGCCTTTGTTGGTGGAGAGGAAACTGCCAAGCATGTCGGTGCCGATGAACACATTGTTGTCTTCCACCATCATGCCGCGTATTTCCACCGTCTCAATGCCAGTGCTCTGTGTCCAAGTGCTGCCATTGTCGGTATAATTGTCGGTATAAAAGAGATCGGAGCCATGGGTGGCGGCTAAAATGCGTCCGTCGCTGATACCGATGTTACCTACAGATGCGAGAAACGATGAAGTGTTGGCACGAATCCAGCCTGTCCCGTCGCTGTTACCTCGGTATATGCGGCCTTGGGTGTCACCAACAAAGAGGTGCCCGTCGCGAGCGTCCATGCACCAAAGGCTCTTTGATGTTAGGTTTGTGTTAAAATCATGCCAAGTGCTGCCGCTGTCGAAAGAAGCGAAGACGCCTTCTCCGATGCAGGCGGCGTATAGTGTGTCACCTATATGAGCATAGCCTTTAGCTTGCTTGTTGAGTCCACTGCTTGTCCATGTGTCGCCGTTGTCGCTCGAAACCATGACGCCTTGCCCGAGTACAGTGGCGAAAACCTTTCCGTTGTGACAATAGATGCCGAGGACATCGCTGTTGAGGCCGTTGTTGCATGTCTCCCACGTAGCACCGTTGTCGAAGGAACGATAGATGCCGCGCCTATAGGTGGCGATGAATATGGCGTCTTCGTTGTCGGCCATGAAATAAGGATAACGAACATCGCTGGGAAACGCACCAGTGAGGTATTCACCTTGTGTGCCGTTGATGGACTGGTAAACGCCTTGAATGTAAGTGGAAGCAAGGAGCGAACCGTTGTGAACCAGTATGTGTTTAATGTAATGGTTGTGCATGTATGGGTCTGGAGTCCAGTGAAGACCGTCGTCGGTGGTGCGGAAAATGTTCTCGTCGGTGGCGAGGAAAACCGTGTCATTATACGCAGCAAGGCATTTCGTGTCGCATGAGGTGAGTCCGTTGTTGCGGAATTCCCAGTTAATGCCTCGGTCGCTGCTCACCATGACGCCGCCGCCTGTGGCGGCATAATATAGACTGTCGGTACAGAGAATGCTCCTGACGTAGCGCCCCTGGGGTCCGTCCATAGACTGCCATTGTGCTTGCGCCATATGAAAAAGCAATGTGAAAGCAAAGAGAAAAAAAATGGTAGTGTTTTTCATATTATTTTGTTAAGTAAGTAACATGAAAAAAGACGCTTAATGCGTCTTTTTTTTAATATTCATCTTCATGGAAGAAGAAGTCATCTTTCGTTGGATAATCTGGCCAGAGGTCTTCGATACGCTCGTAAACATCACCCTCGTCCTCAATCTCCTGAAGATTCTCTATAACTTCCTGCGGTGCACCTGTTCTCATAGCCCACTCCAGAAGTTCATCTCTCGTTGCCGGCCATGGAGCATCCTCCATTTTCGACGCTAATTCTAATGTCCAATACATATTATATCCTTTTTATTTTGGGGTGCAAAAATACTACAATTTTTTATTCTGTCAAGTAAAATTTTAAAAAATTTTTACTGACCAGGTTGCCACTTAACATCTTCTTCAGCAAACACCCGTGACATCACAAAGAACATATCGGAAAGACGATTTAAATATCTCATTATCACCGGGTTAACATCATGCTGCCTGCTCATGCGGACAACGGCTCTCTCCGCCCTTCTGCATACCGTGCGGCACACATGACACTTCGACGCCAACAGGTTTCCGCCCGGAATTATTAGGCTGTTCAACGGCTTCAGGCCCTCGTTCATCTCGTCGATGAATCTCTCGATGCCCTCAACGTCGCTCTCCTCCATCTGAGGCAGCTGTTTTCTCAGTTCACTAGTCTCATCGGTGGCAAGCAGACATTCAGCCACCAGCAATCGTTCCTGAATACGCTTGAAAACGTCGTTATATTTCTCTGTCGAGTCCATCAGCACCGCGATGAACGCGCTCAACTCATCAAGTGTGCCGTAAGCTTCCAAACGAAGGTCGTCCTTGCCAACGCGCGTGCCATTAACCAACGAGGTAGTGCCTTTGTCGCCTGTCTTAGTGTAAACTTTCATACCTTTAATATATAATGTTCTTTTTTCAGTCTATCCATAACAAAAATCATGCCGAAACGCCAACAGTCGATACTCAAACGCACCTTCCCGTCGTTTTTCAGCCTTTCCCAATCCGCCTCGTTCTGCCTGTTGCGATGAATGTCCTTCACAATCATCACAGTGTCGTTATCTTTGAAAATCAATGGGTTATCGTTAACAAACGCCTTCAATCTCTTATCCAACATATCATAGATCGCATTCGATGCGTCCCTACAAGGTTCCAAAACCTTTTCATACAAATCAAATACTAACGGCGAATGCAGATGGTATTTGCCTTGTGCCCTTCTTCGATATTTTAAATAACTGATAATCATCGATTAAAATTGTAGGGACGTGGCGCGCCGCGTCCCTACACCATTATTGTCATTTCTAACCCCAACGGAGTGAGGAATCTCATTATCTCTTCACGAATTTCACAACAGCGTTGTTCATTCTCACGAAATAAACACCGCTTTCAAAGTCTGCCACGTTGATTGAGTTCTCGCCTTCAACAGCATTGACGCTCATCACAATGCGGCCTGTCATGTCGATAATCTGAACCTGAGCGTCTTTTTCTGCAACGATGTTGATGTTGTTGTTTGCCGGGTTCGGATAAAGGTTGAATGAAACAGCGTCGTTCTCTGCAACTGCATCCCACTCTGTGTGGACTTTAAAATCAGCGATTTCCCAGTTGGAAGACGCTGTATCTGTGCTAGTATATTTGAAAGCAATGTACAAATGATCCCAACCTGCAACATTTAGAGCGACACCTGTTGTAACCCACTCAAAGTTGCCTGTTGACCATGTGAAATAGCTTGTAATGTCTTCCCATGCAAAGTCATTTGGATTGCCCTCACCATCATAAACATATGAAATAAGAACCTGAAGAGCATTGCCATCAAACTTGTAAGCATTCTTGAAATCAACCATAACATTACCGTATAGACCGTTTACAGCGAGATCAGGAGTAATCAGCCAATCTTCATTAGCATGACTTGCACTATTTGCATAACCATTCATATAAGCATAATGAATTCCTTGATAAACACCTGTTGACCATGTCTGTTCACCCAAAACATCGTATGTCATGAATGGTTCAAGACCGTTGGCGAAATCTGATTCAAAAATGCATGTAACCATCTCTGTCGGCTCACTTGTTGTTGGATAGTTGCCATCTGTCTTATAGTCGATATTTTCACCGCTGTTGGTATAAGGGAAGATTGCCACATTATATGTTCCAGCAGTCAAATTAGCGAAAGTGACAGTCTCAACACCGTATGCGACATTCTTTGCATGAGGACCGTCAGCTACTGGAGTGCCATCTGTCGGAACAGTGATATTGCCTGTTGAAATCAAAACCAGGTATTTTGAAGGAAGCTGTGCGCCAACTGCATCTGTCCAATTAACTGTTATGTCAAGCATGTCGTGTAATGTGTATAATGATGTTGGATAGTTGCTCGGCTCTGGATAGATGACCGGAGCGCCGCCTTCTTTGAAGATGTAAACCAAATCAGTAACTGACGATGATGGTTTGTAGCATCCGAACAATGTGCTTGTCACGTTGTAGCGCATGATGTTCTGCTCAACACCGCCGTTTGATGTTGGTACGAAGCCGTCGCCATCCATTGCGAGTGTCCACTTACCTTTGTCGTCGAGTGTACCCTGTGTTTTGAGGTAATTGCCACCACCTGGAGCATAAAGGTAACCGTTGTTAAGCTCATCGAAGAATGTCCATGCTCCTGATGCGCCGCCGACTGTGAGCTCGAATGGCTCTGTCTGACTTGATGCCGATGTCGCTACTACTGTGGTGATGCTGCCGCCAGCTTCATCAATTGCGATAGCGTGGCGGTTGTTTGGCTTCTGATATGACATCACAAATGCCTGACCGTCGCCGTTGTATCCGACGAGGATAACCTTGTCACCTGCGCTGAGTTCGCTTTCAGATGTAACTTTTGTGTATGTGGTCTGAGCTATCATGCTCAATCCCATCAACACCACTGTTAAGAATAGTAAAGTTTTTTTCATGTTTTTGTTAATTTTAATTTGACATTATATTTTTTCCACTGATTTTATTTCAGGAATCACACTTTTCATCGTCTTCTCGATGCCGTTTTTCAGCGTCTGCGAGCTGTGAGGGCAGTTGGCGCAATGACCGGTGAGGCTCACCCACACCGTCATGTCATCGTCCAAACGGATAAACTCCACGCCACCGCCGTCGGCCTTCAGATAAGGCTCGATCTGCGTCAGCACGTTCTTGACTTTCTTGATTATAGCTTCTTTTTCCATTTTTAAACCAATTCAATAACTTTTCTTGCCACTTTCTCGAATGCCGCCGTCACCGGACCGAAGTTGCCGAAGGTGTAAGGCGTGCCTTTGTCGCCTGCGCTTGCGATGTTCTCGTCCATAGGTATGGCGCCGAGGAACGGTATGCCGAGTTCTTCAGCGAATTCCTTGCCGTGACCTTGTCCGAAGATATAATATTTCTTGTCAGGCATGTCCGTTGGTGTGAAATATGCCATATTCTCAACCAATCCGAGAATCGGGATGCTCACTCCTTTATGTTTGAACATGTTAGCGGCGCGACGCACATCGGCGAATGCCACCTTCTGAGGTGTCGTCACGATGACAGAGCCCGACACTTTGAAGTTCTGCGCGAGGCACAGCTGGATGTCGCCTGTTCCAGGAGGCATGTCGACGACCAAAAAGTCGATTTCTCCCCAGTCGGTCTCGGTCATGAGCTGTGTGAGAGCGCTTGTCGCCATAGGTCCACGCCAGATGAGCGGCGTCTCAGGATTCACCATCATGCCGATGCTCATCAGCTTGATGCCGTATTTCTGAAGCGGCACCATATATGTCTTGCCGTCCTTGTCGTAGCACTCAGGCTGCTCGCCTTCCGTTCCGAACATTATCGGCACCGAAGGACCGTAGATGTCAGCATCGAGCATTCCGACTTTGAAGCCCTGCACTGCCAAAGCCACCGCGAGATTCACAGCCACTGTCGACTTACCGACACCGCCCTTTCCAGAAGCCACCGCGATGATGTGCTTCACCTTAGAAAGCATAGTCACCGGGGCCGTCGGAATGATGTCAACGTCAATATCTCCGAAGTTATCGTTCAAAATTTTCTTCGCATTCTCGATAACGAACTTGTTTTTCTCGTCATCGACATCGTCAAGAACGAGCTTGAAACGAACTAAATTCTCTCCAACCTCAACGTCCTTAACCATCTCAGCGTCAACGATGTTACTTCCTTTCGGGAAATAAACCACGTCTTTCAAAACCTCTAAAACTCTCTGTTTCGATGGAATCATTTCCTGTTTAAAATTTAAGATTCAAGATTTAAAATTTAAAATTCAAAAAATTATATTCAAAAATTTAATGAATATCAGACTACAAAGATACAACTTTTTTAATTACCAAGTAAAAACTTTTCTGTTTCACGCATAAACCCTACCGGGTCATCCACATGAATCCAATGCCCCGATTCCGGCAGTGTAACAATCTGATAATCAGTGAATTGCTCCTTTATCTGTTCAACATCTTTCTCTAAAATGTAATCCGACTGACCGCCACGGATGAACAGCGTCGGGCCATGATAAACTCCCTGATTCTCAAGTCCTTTACCAATCTCTGCAATATTTTTGTATATCGACTTGAGATACGGCTTCCACCTGAAACCGCGCTCGTGACTGTATGAAAGGTTTTTCATCAAAAAGAGCAAAACCCGTTTCTCGAAGTTGTATTGCGCGAGTTGTTCTTCCACGTCGCTGCGGCGTTTCACATGTTTCAGGTCGACTTTTCCCATGGCGTCGATGAATCCGACATGCTCCAACGGATGTTCAAACTGCCTTGGGCTGATATCTAAAACCTCCAGACGCTCAACGAGTTGCGGATTCTCGAAAGCGAGCATCATCGCAATCTTGCCGCCCATGCTGTGCCCGATAACGTAACATCTCTTGATATGCTCATATTCAAGCACATTCTTGATGTCGCGCGCCATCACCTTGTAGTTGAACGCCTCCATTTTCGGCGACTGCCCATGGTTGCGCATATCCGGCACAATGACGTAGAAACCAAGCTCCGCGAAGCGCTTACCGAAATAGTCCCAGTTGTCGGAAAGCCCGAGCACGCCGTGCAGAACCACTATCGGCTTGTTTTTCGGGTTGCCGTATTTTCTATAAAAAAGCAGCATCAGTCTTCAAGGAAATATGTCACGTTGGTAACAACTCTCACATGCTTGATGTAAGGTGTGTTTTCGTCAATGTTTTCGATGGTGAACAGGCCTTGTGTGGCTGTTTTTATCTTACCGAGTTCGCTTTCCGAGTCTTTTGCAAACTTCTCAGCGGCTGCGCGTGCGTTCTTCGTCGCGTTTTCAATCATTTGAGGCTTGATGCTGTTGAGTTCGGTGTACTCGTAAATGGTGTTTGTGCCGTAATCTTGCGCTGCGATGGCGACACCTTGTTTCAGCAGTTCACCCTGACGGCTCATCAAGGTTCTCACGAGAGTGACGTTTTTCGATGTGACGATGATTTTTGACGTCACGTTGTAGCGCTGTTTCCAGTCGTTATCGTACATGTTGGCTGCGCGGTCGACAACCTGAGGTGCGTCGACAACGATTTCTTCATCGGTTAAACCGTTGTCTTTCAAAAACTTAACAACAGTATTGTTGTTTTTATTGACATCGTTGTAAAGGGCGTTCAAGTCATTGCTGACGACCTTCAGCACGATAGGCCAAACCACTTTGTTTGCCTCAACATTCATCTCGGCGAGTCCTTTCACGTTGACGGTTCTCGCACTCTGGTTGACTCTTCCAAGTCCTGCTTTTACACATAATCCCATGACAATCAACCCGATCATCACAAGGAAAGCTTCAAATCTGTAGTTTTTCATTATTGTATGTTTTTAGTGTCAATAATTATCGTCACCGGGCCGTCGTTGATGTGCTCCACCTGCATGTCGGCGCCGAACTCTCCGCTTTCGACCTTTCGTCCTGAGATTTCAGCCAACCTCTTGAGAAACATCTCATAAAGCGGAATCGCGTGTTCAGGTCGCGCCGCACGGATGAAACTCGGACGGTTGCCTTTTTTCGTCATCGCGTGCAGCGTAAACTGGCTCACAACAAGAAAATCGCCCTCAATTTGGTTAACGTCGAGATTCATAGCGTTATTGTCATCGGCGAAAATTCTCAACTTCGACAGCTTCTGGCAAAGATATTCCACATCTTCCTGATTATCAGCGTCTTCTATACCAAGAAGCACCATCATCCCCTGCCCTATCTGCGACTTCAAGACGCCGTCGATAGTGACTGAAGCGCGCGAAACCCGTTGTGCAACTATTCTCATTTCTTTTCTTTTTTTCGGTCGCCTGCGGCTCTTCATTTCGAGCGGAACGCAGTGTAGTCGAGCAATCTCCTGCAATAAAGAGATTTGAATCATTTAAATGTCGGAGATTTCTCCATTCCGCTTTGCTTCAGTCGAAATGACGATCTGCCATTTATGGCGTCTCTACAAAGTGCAAAATTATGAAAATATATTGAAAAACAACCATCCCGAATTAAAAAAATATGTAATTTTGCAATCACTATGGAGACAAAAAGACAACAGAAAATCGCGAAGCTGATTCAGAAGGAACTCAGCGAAATATTTCAGAGGGAGATAAAATCCCAGGGAAGCATCATGATTACCGTGACGAAGGTCAACGTGACGAGCGACATGTCGTATGCGCGCGTCTACCTCAGCGTGTTCGCTCCTGACCGTGAGGCAAAGACCGGCGTGGTGAAAGAGGTTAACGCCATGAGCAGAAACATCCGTGGAATGCTCGGCGACCGTATCCGCTTCCAAATCAGGGTGATTCCGGAGCTGCAGTTCTTCGAGGACGACTCGCTTGATTATATTGAAAACATCGACAACCTGCTCAAATCTTGAAGCTGCCGTTATTCATAGCGCAACGTTATCTTCTCGCGAAGAAAAGCCACAACCTCATCAATATCGTAACCTGGATTTCTATTGTGAGCGTCGGCGTGGCGGCTTTTGCCATGATTTTCGTACTCTCGGTATTCAACGGTTTCAACGTCGTTATCAGCGACTCGATTCATAAGATGTCGGCGGATTTACAAATCTCTTCTGTTAAAGGTAAGACACTGAATATCAACGATTTCCCTTTTGACAAACTAAGAAACATCAAAAATGTGGAACTCGTATTGCCTACGATAACCGAAGATGCGCTTTTCAGAAACGACGACAAGCAGCAAATCGGGCAAATCAAAGGCGTTCCGCAAGAATATTATCAGGTGGAGAGAATCAGCCAATCCATCATCAGCGACAGCAGGTACAGGACACAGTCGAACATTGAGTTTTCCGTTATCGGAGCAGGCATGGCGTATCATCTTGGCATCAACCCGAACAATCCGTTTGCGATGATTCAGGTGTACGTACCACGCCGAGGCAACGCCTCGGCGTTCAACCTCGAGAACAGCTTCAACACAGGACGGCTGTTTGCGACAAAGGTGTTCTCCACGAACCAGGATATTGACGAGACAACGGTTATCGCGCCATACGAATGGCTGTCAGAACTGATTGGTTATGAAGGAGTTGCATCAAACATTGAGGTTTTTGTCAATCAAAACAGTAAGGTTGATAAGATTAAACGCGAAATAAAGAACATCCTTGGTCCCGATTACAACGTCTACGACCAATATGAACAGCAGTCGACGCTCTACAAAATGATGAAATCGGAGAAACTCGCGGTGTATCTGATTCTTGTGTTCATCTTGATTATGGCGACATTCAACGTCATCGGGTCGCTCAGCATGCTCATCATAGAAAAGAAGAAAGACACGTCTACGATTCGTGCCATGGGAGGTGACAACTCATTGATACGCAGCATCTTCCTCAACGAAGGCACCATAATCTCCGTTGTCGGCGGCCTACTCGGACTGGTTCTCGGCATCATCGCCGTTCTGCTTCAGCAATATCTTGGCATCATCCGCCTTGGTGACGGCACCGGCAGCTACATCGTTGAATACTACCCCGTCGCGCTGCAACTTAAGGATGTTTTAATCGTTTTAGCCACCATAACGGTAATTGGCGGAATTGCAGCGTTTACCACAGTGAGGGTTTCTATGAAAAACTTATAACAATTTTAAAAGCATACCTTGCGTCAAGCGTTAAAAACAGTCTGCTGTTTTGATGGTATTTAAAATTGTCGAACTAAATCAACAAACTCCTGCACCGCAAGCTGCTCCGGCCTCTTGTTAAATATCTCATTATCAATGATTTCCGCTGGAATCATCGAGCGCAAAGAATTGCGTAAGGTCTTACGGCGCTGGTTGAATGCTTGCTTCACAACTGTCACAAACAGCTTCTCGTCGCATCCCAACTCCTTGATATTGTTGCGTTTCAATCGGATAACGGCAGATTTCACCTTCGGTGGAGGGTTGAAAACGTTCTCGTGCACCGTAAAAAGATATTCGATGTCGTACCATGCCTGCAGAAGCACGCTCAAGATGCCGTAAGTCTTGCTCCCGGGACCAGCCGCGATACGCTCTGCGACCTCTTTCTGAATCATGCCGACGCACTCCGAGACATTGTTGCGGTACTTCAAAATCTGGAAAAAGATTTGCGAGCTGATGTTGTAAGGGAAGTTGCCAATGACGGCGACGTCAGGTTGAAATGACGAGAGGTCGCATTTCAAAAAATCACCGAGTGTCAAATGTCCTTCAAGTTTAGGAAACTTTTTCTTCAGAAACTCCACTGACTCTTTGTCGATTTCCACCACTTGCAGCTTTTCTAACTGATTCTCAATAAGATACTGTGTCAACACTCCCATTCCCGCTCCCACTTCAATCACTGTGTCGTGGTCATCTGAAAGTGCATCGACAATCTTTCGGGCGATGTTCAAATCGACTAAGAAATGCTGTCCGAGGGCTTTTTTCGGCCTCACAAAATCGTTATTCGAGTAGTTTTCCATAATCATCATTTTAATTCGTCACGCAAACGTCGGTAGCTCTTTCGGGCCTGCGCCACATAAACGCTAGCGGTGTAATAATCGAAGAGTTTTGAATAACATTCCATCGCGTCTTCTTTTCTATTCAGCTGATTTTCAAGCAGTAACGCGTCATCAATCAAAGCTTCGTCAGCGATATAGCTGTCGGCATAGCCTTCATAAACGCGTCTGTAAAGACTGTCAGCGAGCTCGAAATCGCCGTCGTTGATTGCTATCTTAGCTTTTCTGTAAAACACATTAGGCAAGCTAACCTCATTAGGGTTATACGCAACTATTGAGTCAAGCATCTGATTAGCAAGGTCATACTTCCGCTGGTAGATGTAATAATCGGCTTTCGCGAGACGTCTCAATCCGATGGTGTCGTACTCCAAATTGTCGCTTATTGTCAACGAAAGCGTCATCGCGTCGTTGGCAACGAGTTTGGAAGTGGCGGCCTTCAGGATCTCAAGGGCGGTGTTCGCCCATTCAAATTCACCGATAAAATAACGTAGTTGTGCGTTTTTGAACCTCGCATCGTGCGCTATGGGCTCGTTTTTCATCGATTTCTCAACCTGTGAATATAACAACGTAGCCTCCCAGACCTCATCCGTCAACAGATAAACATCAGCCAGTTTCATCTTCATCTCGGCCTTGCTTTTTAGCGAAAGATTCATTTCTAAAGCATTATTTATCAACGTCTTAGCCTCATCATAACGACCAAGTTCAAATGCCAAAATATCGGCCTGCACAGCTATAACCTGCAACATATCTGTCGAATGGCCTATTTTGACTAATACCTCGTCGATTTTTTTCGACAGATTCTCATAAAACACCTTATCGTGATTGCCTTCCGCCACCGCTTTCCTATATTCCGTCTTAATCAGTCCAACCGTGGCCTGCAGATAAAAAACGCCCTCATCCGACTTCTTCAAAAGATAGTCGTAAGCCTCAATCGCGATGTCGTATTGCCTGTTGTCGCCTGCGATCTGTGCGATGTAAAGGATATCGTTTTCGTAATCGCCGTTTCCTCGTTTATCCAAGGCTTTGAGCTGCATCAAGGCGAGTTCGTAATCCTGCTGCTGAAGCGAGTACCACATCAACAATGACGAAAACTCTTCATTCTCAGGGTCTTCCTGTGTTTTACGAAGCAACGCCATGCGAATCACGTCGTCCACATTCCCGTTGAGATCGTACATCATCATAACGCGAAAACGGGTCTTCACCATCTCATATTGCTCAGGATTTTCCTTCAGATACATGAGATAGCAGTCGGTAGCGTTCTCAAAATCGAGCATCGAGTTATAGGTGTAGGCTTTCTCCAGATAAAATTTGTAATTGACGTTCGGATTATTCGCGCCTCTCTCGAACAAAGCTATCGCAATATCATTGAAGTTCCTGTTTCTCAACAAGTTAGTGACCTCAATAATGGCGCTTTTAGTATCAGGGACGTCTTTAACCACCTTGTTGAGATACTTCACCGCCTTCGGATTGTCGCCCTGCTGCGAATAAACATACGCCAAATCAACATGCGACTTCCAATTCCTCGGATTTTGCTTCAGAAACGACTTATAAGCCTTCTCAGCAGCGTCATAATCACCCATAAGTATCAGACAATCAGCGTATTGCGTAAAATAATTCACCTGTTGATATTTGTCATAAAGATTTTTGAAAATGTCGCGTGCCTTTTCGTAATCCTTTTTATAATAAAACTCGCGCGCTAATCTCTCATCAAGTTGTCGTTGGTTATTAACATTCTGAGCATCAATGTTTTGCAAAGAAACACAAAGCAAAAATATCAAAGAAAAAAATGCTAGAAACCGGAAAAAGCGCGACGACCTCATCATCACTCCTTCCTCAGTTGTTTCACGACTTTCTTCTGTGCGTCAAACTTCTCCTGAAAATACTTGATTTTAGCCTCCATCCTGCGGAGTTCGGTTTCTTCGTCATTGATGTATTTCGCCGTAGTCTCGTCATCATAAAGATGCTGTTCGACGTCTTCCTTCAAATCTGAGAGCTGCTGTCTCGAAAACTTGACATTTTCTTTTATCACAACTCGCTGAGTCTCAAACTGTTGCAGATATGCCTGCAGAAGTTCCATCTCAGCCATTATGTTTTTGGTTCTCGCGAGGGTTGTATCAAGAGCCTGATAATCTTTCACCAAGTCGTTAAACTCTTGATTATAAAGCATTTCCACTTGACGCTCCACAGCATCCACGCGTTTCTGCATAGCGTCGATTGTTCCCGACGGTGACTTGCCTGTACAAGCCACCATCAGGAATAACCCTATGATTGTCAATATCTTACTTAATGATTTCAAAGCCTGTGTATGGTTGAAGAGCCTTAGGAATCAAGATACCGTCTTCTGTCTGGTTGTTTTCGAGCAATGCCGCCACGATTCTTGGGAGTGCGAGGGCGCTGCCGTTGAGTGTGTGTGCCAACTTGATGTTACCGTCTTTGTCTTTGAATCTCAGCTTCATACGGTTCGACTGGAATGTCTCGAAGCATGACACCGAGCTCACCTCGAGCCACAGCTGCTGAGCTGCTGACCACACCTCGTAATCGTAAGTCATTGCTGATGTCCAGCTCATGTCGCCGCCGCAGAGACGGAGAACATGGAATGGCAGCTCGAGTTTACGGAGCAGACCTGCCACATGTTCCTTCATCGCCTCAAGACGCTCGTAAGAGTTGTCAGGATGGGCTATTTCGACTATTTCCACCTTGTCGAACTGGTGCAAACGGTTCAAGCCGCGCACGTTTTTGCCCCATGAGCCGGCCTCACGACGGAAGCAGTTGGAATAAGCCACGCGTTTGATCGGGAGCTCGTTCTCCTGCACGATAACGTCACGGAAGATGTTTGTCACCGGCACCTCAGCGGTCGGGATCATATACATCTTATCGAGCGGCACCGCATACATCTGTGCCTCTTTATCAGGAAGTTGGCCTGTTGCGTAAGCAGAAGCCTCGTTTACCACGATAGGTGGCTGCACCTCGTAGTATCCGTCTTTCACAGCCTCATCGAGGAAGAAGTTGATGAGAGCGCGCTGCAGACGTGCGCCCTTGCCAGTATAGAATGGGAATCCGGCGCCTGTCACCTTGTTACCGAGCTCGAAATCAGCGAGTTTATATTTGTTAAGAAGCTCCCAGTGCGGCAGTGCGTTCTTCGGCAGTTCAGGCATCTTGCCTTCCTCGCTCACCACGAGGTTATCAGCGGCAGTCTTGCCACGCGGCACCATAGGATGCGGAGTGTTAGGAATCTCCACCAACTTATTCTGAATCAACACTTTAAGCTCTTCGAGACGTTCGCTTTTCACTTTGGTAAACTCTTTCAGTTCGGCCACGCGAGCCTTCAGAGGTGCTGCTTCGGCAGCCTTTCCCTGCTTGCAGAGGTCACCCACCTGACGGGCGATGCTGTTGGCTTCAGCCAGGGCCTCGTCGTTTTCCTGTTGTGTCTTACGGCGTTCGTCGTCGAGCGCTAAAATCTCGTCAAGAAGTTCAAACCGAGTGAAGTTCTTGATACTCAGACGGTTGATACACTCCTCTTTATGTTCTCTAATATAAGGTATCGTTAACATATCTGTAAAAAATATTTGGATGCAAATATAAGAATTTTTTATAAAAAAAACGTAGGGGCGAAAGATTTTTCGTCCCTACATTATTTTCTGTTCGTTTTCAGTTACGCTTATTCTGTCACTTCGCCGTTGACCGGGATGACATTCACGTATGAACGGTTTTCTCTTTTTCTTGTGAATTCCACGATGCCGTCTGTAAGAGCGAACAAAGTATGGTCTTTGCCCATGCCCACATTGTCACCTGGATAATGCTGTGTACCACGCTGACGAACGATGATGTTGCCTGCGATGACTGCCTGTCCACCGAAAACTTTCACTCCGAGTCGTTTGCTATGTGATTCACGACCGTTTTCGGAACTACCAACGCCTTTCTTGTGTGCCATAATTCTTTAATTTTTTCGGTTTATTATTCAGTGATGTTTTCAATGCGCACCTTGCTCAAATCCTGACGGTGGCCGTTTAAGGTCTGATAACCTTTTCTTCTTTTCTTTTTGAAAACCAGAACCTTGTCTGCTCTGAGATGCTTGATAATCTTGGCATCTACTTTAGCACCTTCGAGGACGGGGGTGCCTACCCTTGTGTTGCCGTCATTGTCGATCAACAACACCTTGTCGAAGCTGATAGCGCTGTCGACATCGCCATTCAAGCGGTTGCAGAAGATTTCGTCTCCCTTGCTCACTTTGAACTGCTGCCCTGCTATTTCTACGATTGCGTACATTAATTTGTATTTAAACTTTTATTCAAATTTTCGGACTGCAAAAATACAACAAATATTAATACGTGCGACATTTTTCTGAAATTAATTTTTCATCGTCATTCCGAGCGAAGCGAGGAACCTCATACACCCCTCAGTAATATCATTAAATGTCGTCTCAAAATCCCCTGTATACCAAGGGTCTGCGACGTCGCGATGCTTCCCGGCGTGGTCCATCATGAGGGAGATTTTATGTTCAGTGTCCTCGCCAAGAAGCCGTTTCAGATTCCGCAGATTATTCTCATCCATTGCGATGATGAAATCGTAATAGTCATAATCCTGTTTCGTGATTTGCCGTGCTTTCCGATAACCATATTTTATTCCTTTCTGAAACAGAATCCTTCTCGCCGGCGGATACAAATCGTTCCCAATCTCCTCGGTCGAAGTGGCAGCCGACGCAATCTCGAAATCCTCTATCCTTCCGGCCTTCTCGACCATATCCTTCAGAATATACTCCGCCATCGGGCTTCTGCAAATATTGCCATGGCAGATGAAAAGTACGCGGTGTGGTGTCATTATTGTTAATGATTTTTCACAATTAGGACATTATAATTAGTAGATATTGAATTATTCTATATCCTGTACTAATCGAACATATCCTTGTGTACCACTTAGTCCATCATTAGTTCCAACATCATAATAGCCATCTTTTGTCAAATACCTTCCTCCGATTATCGAAATTCCATTATGTGTATATATTTTCCTAAGATAACCATTATACGGCTGTTGTGTCAATGTAGCTTGTTTAACAAAATCTTGTAATTCTTGTTTCGAAGGAAGTCTCCACATTTGTGTCGGATTATAATTTACAAGAATATTTCCTTTTTCATATAATGATGATGCACCAACATTTTTTGTTGCCCATATCAAGCCTACACCATCACTAATTCCTTGTCCAGTATTGATAATATTCTGCTGAGCATTACGCCGAGCATTCTTTTCCGCATTAATCCGTTGTCTTTCTGCTTCTAATCTTCTTCGCTCTTCTTCTGATTTTTGCCGTTCATAATCACGCATTGCATTCTGTTGTTCAATAGATGCTCCAGTAGATACCGGACGCAATATTCCGTTTTTATGACTTGTTGCCATATATATGCCATCTCCAAGACCAATCTTGTCAGCATTCTGTTCCATAACAGCTAACTCAGAAGGTGATGGTATTCTCCAATTATTTCTGCCATGAGAGCCAACAGCATTTAACCTATTTAAAATATCCTTTGCATCATACTGGCTCTTAAAATCTCCAAGATCTGCAACATAAACCCAAATACTACCCAAAAGACACACTGGTTCCGATAATGTGCGCGCATATCGTTTCGGCTGTGGTTTATCAACATATACAGTCCTGTATTTTTCTA
This sequence comes from Bacteroidales bacterium, assembly GCA_017649945.1. Classification (GTDB taxonomy): domain Bacteria; phylum Bacteroidota; class Bacteroidia; order Bacteroidales; family F082; genus Limimorpha. The sequence continues at coordinate 22,331 of JAGCFU010000090.1, forward strand.
CATATTGAACACGTTCAATAACAGGTTGATTATTGATTATGACATTGTTTGTTTGATTATTATATTGACCACTATAATTTTGTGGATAAGCGACACACTTAATAGCAATTACTATTAATAACAAAAAGATTCTTTTCATTTTTTATGAATTAATAATTCCATTTATACTCATAATACTCCTTGTTTCTCACAATATAGTCAAGCATATATGCATTTACGTTTCCCATACCGTTTCCCATAGGTAGTCCTGCGCGATTACAGTTATTTATCATAAGGTCATATTCGTCTATATACCCTAAAAGAAGTTTCATATTCGCATATTTAGGCCAAACTTTACCAAACACTTTATCCATGTACTTTTTTGCTTTACGAACTTCACTTAAATATGCAACCTGATATGATTGATTATTAGTATTATACCCATAAGCATATACTTCTGCCTTCCATCCATGATCATTTAAATGATCTTGTCGTCCTGCGTTCAAAAACATATACAATTTATCATTGTTATTAAAAGTTCTATCATAACAATCTCCATCAAAATTTCGCATTCGATTAGACAAATTGATATAACCAGACGAAGCCCCTGTTGAAACATGATATATGTTTACTTGTTGTAGTACATAGCCTTGCACACTATTGTCATAACTATACACATAGTATTGCACATAGTCATCTTCACTGCATGTTATTGAATACAACATACCCATAGAATCATATGTTATCTGATAGGTCTTTTTAGGATACTCTGTCTCCTTCATCCATTTACCATAGTACTGTGTCGCTGAATAAACATTAAGTGTTAGTACTCCATTGGTTTTACCAAACAGTGGAATTAGTGAGTGTATATCTTTGTAAATATCATCTATGTTATAAAATCTATAATAATTCCCCACTCCTTGTGTCCAGGAACCATATGAGCCTAAATATGCAGTGACATTCTTTGCTTGGCCTCTATTAACATAATCATAAGCATAAAAATAGTTTTGAGCATATGATAATACACAAATATGAAACAGTCCCAATACCACAAATGTTCTAAAAATTAAGAAAAGTTTTTTCATTATCAATTAGTTATGTTACACATATAATATATATCAAAAATTAAGCACAAAAATATGTTATTTTTTCATATATTTAACATTTTTTTGTAAAAAATCAAAATCTTTCTCAGGTCAATCGTTAAAAATATAGATAATGTTCTTAAAATAGTAGTAAAAGCTTATGCTCTCTGTTCTCACTTTAATAATGGCAAAAGGAAGATTATTGTCATCGGTCTGATAATTATCATCTGGATTTATATTCACAAATCCATAAACTTCCTTGAAAGAACCTTCTTTGATCTCAAGCTGGGCAAAAGTCGGCATTGTAAGCAATAATACCGCAAAAAGAACAACTATCTTTCTCATAAAAACAAATTATATATCGCTACAAAATTACAATAGATTTTGATGAAAACAAAAATATTTTTGAAAAAGTGGCTGACAACTCGAAAAATACAATATCCAACCGCCTTTGTAGTAGAGTAGCACCATAATCGGGTTAGCAAACTACAAAGGCGGTTTCTCTTTTATATCTCCACACTAATATTCTCCGTTATCTCTCCGTTTTTGGATGGCATTATATCCTATTTCAGGCAATGGAGTTTGTTGCGCTCCAATTTGAGTGATGTCTTCACAACTCAAAAAACAGCTTTGGACAATTCTTTTTAACTCCTCCTCGGTTGGCATATATAATTTATATTGAGATGAAAAAAGTTGCTTGCTATCTGAAAGCATTGAATACTCAACAACGGTTTTGTCATTTTGTGAACATAATATAATACCAATAGTTGGATTGTCGGTTTCTGTTCGTTTCTGTTTTTCATACAGCCTCACATACATATCCATCTGAGAAACTCCAGCCATTTTCAGCAGTCTCATTAAGATAAAATGTTCGTGCTTTTTCATCTTCAACGCGCATCAACAGGCGATAATGCGTCCAGCTCAATTCGGAACGCATGCGTTCCATTTCGGGAAAACATTATAGAACTGCCTGATATATCGTAAATTACGTTCGTCAAATCCTTTCCCGAACTCCTTTGTTAAAGCATCAGATAGTTTTTCAATAATTTGTTTGCCATACTCAGCTCGATCATTACCGTTCTGCTCCTGCATCACAATTCGTTTCCCTATCAGCCAATATGCTTGAACCATGGCGGTATTTACACTGCTAGCCACATATTTTCGCGCTGCATGCAAAATGTTGCTGATGTCGTTGATGTAATCTGTTGTCTCTTTGATGTTTAATAATGAAACATCCTTTTTTTCGTAAAACTCATTTTTACCCATACCTTTTATTTTTTAATTGTTAAACAATAAAAACCACTTCGCAATCCTGCGAATTCTCATCCCTCAAATAAATTTTACGATGCTCTTTTAGTTTCGATTCTAATTCAGTTGCAAAATTATAAAAAAAACTTCAAACTTCACACTCCAAACTCCAAACTATTTTGTATCTTTGCACATTGAAATTTTCATACCATGATAATCTTTTTCAAAACCCGTCAGAACACAGTCATCGCTGTAGAAAGCGCTGAGAATCATTCAGATAACGACATCAAGAAGTTTAACTGGCTCTTCGGCGACGCCACAAAAATTGAAGAAAAAACCGTCAAAGGCTTCTTCTTCGGACCGCGCCGCGAGATGATAACACCTTGGAGCACCAACGCCGTCGAAATCACTCAAAACATGGGCATTCGCGGCGTTTCTCGTATCGAGGAGTTCCGTCCCGTCGAGGAAAACGACAACAGCTTCGACCCGATGCTGCAAAACAAATACAACGACCTCGACCAGAACGTGTTTTTCGTAGACCGCAAGCCTGAGCCGCTGAAATATATCACCGACATCGACGCCTACAACAACGAGGAAGGTCTCGCTCTCAGCCAGGATGAGATTGATTATCTTAAGGGCATTAGTAAGAAGATCGGCCGCGCCCTCACCGACTCGGAGGTCTACGGTTTCGCACAGGTCAACTCGGAACACTGCCGCCACAAGATTTTCAACGGCACCTTTATTATTAATGGCAAGGAGATGCCCGACACGCTCTTCGCGCTTATCAAGAAGACCTCGAAGACCAACACCAACCGCTTGGTTTCGGCTTACAAAGACAACGTAGCCTTCATCCTCGGACCGAAGGTCGAACAGTTCGCGCCGGCTACTCAGCATAAGGCCGACTTCTTCAAAATCAAAGAAATAGACACCGTTATCTCTGTCAAGGCAGAGACACATAACTTCCCGACAACCGTCGAGCCGTTCAACGGAGCTGCGACAGGCACCGGTGGTGAGATCCGCGACCGTCTCGCTGGCGGTAGAGGCTCTATCCCGTTGGCAGGAACAGCTGTTTACATGACTTGCTACCCTCGTAACGACGAGAGCCGCGAGTGGGAAGACAACTTCAAGGCACGTCCGTGGCTCTATCAGACCCCTGAAGAGCTGCTCATCAAGGCATCGAACGGCGCCTCAGACTTCGGAAACAAGTTCGGACAGCCGCTCATCAACGGCTCGCTCCTCACTTTCGAACATAGCGAAAACGACAACAACACCAACGACTACGGCTACGACAAGGTCATCATGCTCGCGGGCGGCATCGGATTTGCTCCAGCTGACGACAGCATGAAGGAAGACCCGGAGCCGGGCGACCTCATCATAGTGCTCGGCGGCGACAACTACCGTATCGGCATGGGCGGCGCTGCGGTGTCGAGCGTGGGAACAGGACAATATTCCAATGCCATCGAGCTCAACGCCGTGCAGCGTGCCAACCCTGAGATGCAGAAACGTGTCGCCAACGTCATCCGCGCCATGGTGGAGAACGACAGCAACCCGGTGCGTTCAATCCATGACCACGGCGCCGGCGGTCACCTCAACTGCCTCAGCGAGCTCATCGACAAGAGCGGCGGCACAGTGTATGTCGACAACCTCCCAGTCGGCGACCCTACCCTTTCCGACAAGGAAATCATCGGAAACGAGTCGCAGGAACGCATGGGACTCCTTGTAAACAAACAAGATACTGAGATTATCCGCCAGACAGCCGAACGCGAACGCGCACCTTATTATATGGTTGGCGAGTCGACCGACGACCAGCGTCTGCGCTTCGTCCGTAAAAACGGCGTGAATCCTATCGACTTGAGCCTCTCCGACTTCTTCGGAAGCGCTCCTAAGACCGTCTTGACCGACAACGACGTCGATTATAAATTCAAGAAAGTTGAATATCAGAATAACAAATTCGAGGATTACCTCAAGAAGGTGCTTCAGCTCGAAGGCGTGGCATGTAAAGACTGGCTCACCAACAAGGTGGACCGCTCTGTGACAGGTCGCGTCGCCTTGCAGCAGTGCGCCGGCGAGGTGCAGCTCCCACTCACCGACCTCGGCATCATGGCTCTTGACTATCAAGGCGTTAGAGGCATAGGGACAGCTCTCGGACATGCTCCTGCAGCAGCTTTGGTAAGCCCTGAGGCAGGCTCGAGACTGTCGGTGGCCGAGTCACTTACCAACTTGGTTTGGGCTCCTATCGAGGAAAACCTCAAAGGCGTGTCATTGAGCGCCAACTGGATGTGGCCGGCCAAGAACCCGGGCGAGAACGCACGACTCTACCGCGCCGTTAAAGCGTTGAGCGACTTCGTGTTAGCACTCGGCATCAACGTCCCGACAGGTAAAGACTCACTGTCGATGACGCAGAAATACAAGAACGGTCAGAAGGTACTTGCACCTGGCACCGTCATCGTGACGGCAGCCGGCGAGGTGAAAGACATCAGAAAGGCCGTCAAGCCAGTGATTGTCAACGACAAAGACTCTGAAATAATCTATATTGACTTCTCGAAAGACGCCTTCAAACTCGGAGGCAGCAGCTTCGCTCAAATCATCAACAGAGTCGGCGACAACACACCCGATATCGTTGATACTGAATACTTTAAGAAATGTTTCAACACTTTGCAGAAGCTCATCGAGCAGAAACTCGTCCTCGCAGGTCACGACGTGTCGGCAGGCGGCTTGATCACCACCTTGCTTGAGATGACGTTCGCCAACAACGAAGGCGGCATGGAAATCGACCTCAGCGCACTCGGCAACGACCTCATCAGCGTAGCGTTCAGCGAGCAGCCAGGCGTGGTGATTCAAGTTAAAGACAAGAAAGTCAAGGAGTTACTTGACAAAGAAGGTGTCAAATATACCGTTATCGGCAATATTTCTGACAAGAGAGCTATCGCTTTGAAGAAAGGCAACGAGTCTTACACTTTGGACATCAACGTTTTACGTGACCTCTGGTACAAGAGCTCATATCTCCTCGACAGAAAACAGAGTGGCGAAGCGAAAGCTAAAGAGCGTTTCGAAAACTATAAGAATCAAGCACTTAAGTTTGATTTTGGCAGCTTCACCGGCAAGGCCAAGGATTTGGGCATCGACATGCACCGTCGCACACCTTCGGGCGTGAAGGCGGCTATCATCCGTGAGAAAGGCTGCCAATGTGACCGCGAGATGGCTTACGCGTTATACACTGCCGGATTCGATGTCAAGGATGTACACATGACAGACCTCGTAAGCGGGCGCGAAGACCTCAGCGACGTGAATATGATAGTGTTTGTTGGCGGCTTCAGCAACTCCGACGTTCTCGGTTCGGCGAAAGGCTGGGCAGGAGCGTTCCTCTTCAACGAGAAGGCTCGCACTTCTCTCGAAAACTTCTACAAACGTCCGGATACCATGAGTCTCGGCGTGTGCAACGGCTGCCAGCTCATGACGGAACTCGACCTCATCTACCCCGACCACGACAAGCATCCGCGCATGATACACAACGACTCACACAAGTTCGAGTCGGGATTTGTGAACGTGAACATCGAAGACAGCAACAGCATCATGCTTTCGACATTGAAAGGACGCCGTCTCGGCGTGTGGATTGCTCACGGTGAGGGCAAGTTCAGCTTCCCTTACGGCAAGGAAAAATACAACATCGCGTTGACATACAGCTACGACGGATACCCGGCAAATCCTAACGGTTCACCATGGTCAGTGGCAGGTATCTGCTCCGCCGACGGCCGTCATCTCGCGATGATGCCGCACCTCGAAAGAGCCTTCTTGCCATGGCAGTGGGCTTTTTATCCGCAGAACCGTAAAGACGACGAAGTTGCACCTTGGATCGAGGCGTTTGTAAACGCGAAAGAGTGGATTAAAAAGAATCGTAAATAAAGAAAAAATTCTCTAAAACAGCTGCACATATATAAAAAAGTTGTATTTTTGCAGCCAGAAAAGTCGTGATAGGACGATGTATATGAGTAGTGCGCAGCCCCCGCCCGCATAGCATCACACGAAAGTGTAACCCTCCTTCACGCATTAAGGGGCAAAAGCTAAGGCATCTACAAAAAGATGCCTTTTTCATTATTCATTCTCGAATTATTCCTTCACGTATTTTGATACTCTCTAAGGAATCATCATTGGGTATTTGTGCTATATTCATATTAAATTTGTTTTAGAATAACCATTTAGAACTGGCATCTCTTTTTGTAAAAGTCCGGATATGATTTTGATTGCATTGCTGCCCCACTTTGCCGTACGGCTATTAATTGAAATGAACCTGCCGATGGCATAATTCAGATATAGCACTTCCTTATTGACGTGCTGTGCTGCGCGGTAACGGCTTTTGGTTATCGCGTCTTTCAAGGCTTTTACCGCCTCCATATAATCTTTTGTAATCATCAAAGATTCCATAAATTTCAAATTTTAATGTTTTCAAAGTGCAAAATATATATAAAACCTTTTGCGATATCAATCTATCAAAATATTTTCATCTAAATTCATTATTGATATATAAACAAACATCCCCGAACTCATTTGATTTCTCAACAAGTTCGGGGATGTGAATTTAGAACGTAAGTTACTTCAGATTCATGGTTTTCCAAGAATCTTGCGCATCAGGGCTTGTTGCCACAACAGGATTCTGTGGCTTTTCGTTTAACAAGAATGCATCTTTCTTCACATTTTTACTTATGTATGCAGCAAGTTCCTCGTAGCTGACATCGCCCTTTGTATCCTGTAACTTTTTCAAAAGATAATACGTAAATAAACCATGATGCTGTTCTTCGTTGGTCATGGCTGTCTCATCTCCACTTGACGCTGAAAACACCACCGCATTGCCTTCCAAAGTCTCCTTTTTAGGTTCACGAGCCACGCCACGAGCCGCCACAAGCATCGAACCTTCTTTGTTGGCACCAGTAAAACAAGCATCCATAAAATAGGTTATGTTTTCTGCGTTGGTAGCAGCCAATGTTTTATATAGAGTATTCAAACTGTAGCATGTCATCATGTTTGTGCCTTTACCATCTACAGGAATTATGTAGGCGTCACCCGTATGCTCATCAGGAATGCCATGGCCGCAATAATAAACTATTCCGCGACTTCCTTCAAAATTTTCCAAGGCATAACGAAGCCAGTCGACACCGCCGTTGATAACACCGAAAGAGGCGTTCGGACAATAACGCACCTGCTTTTCAGGCACACCTAAAGTCTTTATGCAATACTCTTTGAAAATCTCACCGTCACGTGCAGCATATTTTACCTTGTCGATATACTGATAATCTTCATTGGCAATGATTAAGACAAATGTTTCACTTGATTTTTTGCCAGTTGCCGGGATGTTTACATCAACATCTGACTTAAAATCATTTGATTCGGCTACTGGAACTTGTTGTACGGTTTGCTGTGCCATAGCTGGTTGTGCCTTGTCATCCAACACATATTCCTTAAAGAAATTTATTTTATTTTTGTTTTTCTTTCTTTCAAAATTCTCTCTATTATCTACTTGTAAAATATTGCCAACAAATAACATCAAATATTTATTTGTATTAGGAGTTAGCCTATATTCATAAACAGGGACTTTTCTTCGTTCTTTTGTTTCGTTATTATCTTTTTCTTTTAAAGATTCATAAGAAAAGTTATTTGGCACATTCCAAACTCTAAATTTGATTTTATCCATATTAGTTTTTATGGTAATGTATGATTTCCCTTCATCCATATACAGCACATCATTATCATTGACTTCTAATATAATATTATAATCTGGTAGACAGAATTTCTCATAACAAGTTAAATATACAGTTGAATATCCGTCATACTGGTTATTTTGCACTGATTGTCCAGCCATTTCTTGAGGAGTAATGTTATGGGCATTAGAAACTGCAAGTTGTTGCAGTGCTGTCCAGTTAATTGCCACTGTATTTTTATATTTGTCCTGATTGTCATTATCCATTTCTATGGAGAGTCTTGATTCGTTTATTTTCAAATAATAACTTTTTCCTGCTTCAGCCGTTATACCATACATTATATATTGGTTTTCTTGCATTCTCTTTTCCAATGAAGAATTCCCATAATAATCTTTAATGATAATGCTTCCAGCCGGAACAGTAACCGCACATTGTCCTCCAGAATTAATAGCACCAATATGCAAGTTGTTTATCTCCAAATCATGTTTAATGGCACTACCCGCATATTTAAATGGCCTGCGGAAATAAATTGTAGCTTCATCTTTTCCGAACATTTGTGATATAAATATCATCAAAAAAGAAAAAATCAATATTGTCTTTTTCATATTTTTAAATTATTATGTTTGTTACTTTTTTCTTATTTCAACAGTTTTTTCAATCACCTGCATTGTTTCGTCGTTGATGCGGTTCTTGCGGAGCCATTTCTGGAATTTGTCAGCCGATATTTCAGGTACATATTGGCCTTCTTCTGAGAGTGGCATGTTGAATTTGCTTTTTGAAAATACAATGATTATTGTATTAAACTCAATGGATTTTTCAGTCGTAAGGGTTGTCTCTTGCAATCTCCTAGGGTAAATGGGATCTTTTGATGACAGGAAGGTGTAAGGGGTGTTGCCTTTCACTTCACGTGGTTCGCCATTCTCATTTTCGTATGGTAACAAACAGAAAATCGGATCGTCAATATTGTCATCGCGCAGAAAAATAGCCACGTAACCCTTTGAAGCAGTTTTGAAATCGACTGAAAACTTGTCTTTGTCTTTGAAACGTTCATTCTCGGCTCCGTTGCAGAGCAATGTTATTTCAAGTTCCGTATCCGCATTTTTAATCTCCCTTGCTTTGCCCCAGACTTTAGCTTCAACGACCATCACGTCGTTTTCAAAAAGCACTTTCACTTCGGGCTCTTTTATGTCGCTGAGCCAAAGACCTTTCGACTCCGTGCCGCCTATTGAAAGGAACCCGGTTTCCACTTTTCCGTCAACAACTTTTGTTGTGTTTGTGTTAGTTTGCGACACAACAGTGCCGAATTCTTTCGCCATCGCTTCGTTGCGTGCCCGTTCGATGGCAATGTTTCTCGCATCAGCCATAGAAACGTTTTCAGGTACCACATAACGATACTCACCACTCACATTGACAGGCTTTTGGGCGTTGCAAACTGTGGCCAAAACCAGTATAATGATTGAAAAAACAAGTCTTTTCATATTTAAAAGCCTAAGATTTCATCAAGTTGTTCGGCGAGTTTGTCAGATTTCTTGTTCATCTCCTCGCGTATGGCGTCTTTTGCAGCAGCCTTTGCCATGTCGCTGTTGTACATGACAATCACCCTTACCTCTTTGTTCTTGTTTTTCAAGTCACGGTAAATCTCAAGTGCCATTATGGTTCTTCCGATTTTCTGTTGGATAAGGCTTTTGGCAGCCATAACAGATTCGGTTGCCGAAACAGCTTCTTCAGGATCTAACTGGTTGTTTTCCACACGGCTGTCGATGAGCGCGCCTACTTCAGTTGAGATATTTCCAGCCAACTCGATTTTTGCGAGGTTCACCGCCTGCATCTTGGCTGCGTCGTAATTGCCGCCTGTCGACATTGCCTCACCTTTTATAAATTTAGGGAAACCTGTTTCAAGGTCGATTTCATATTGCATCTCGTAAAGGCGGTCGATTTGTTTTTCCATCGGTAGTCCTCCAGGAGCCACTTTCCAGCCTTCTTTTTGTAGTTGTTTTGCCGCTTTGCGGGCATCTTTTGATGCTTTTTCTTTAGCCTGTTCTTTGGTGAATTTTGAAATTTCTTTGCGTTCTTTCATAAACTCCTTGTAGGATTTTTCCTGAGCATAGCAGAAATTTGAGAACGCGAGCAGCATGATAGCTGTCATTAGAAAGTGTAAGGATTTTTTCATTTGTTATTCCCCCATCCGTGCCAGTTCCGTCACGGGATTTACAACAAAAGAAGCGTGGAACTGATATACATTCCTTAATTGGAGGTTGTGAGAAAGACCTTGGGTTGAGAAAATGCAAACAGTCCACGCCTGGGGCGTGAACCTTACACTTGCCTGCAACCCTTGAAAACTTCTCACATTTCCAATTACAAGCAAAGCATAACGCTTCGTTATTTTGTTCAATAAATAACAGTCACCGACTGCTCATAAATCGGCACAAAAATACAACTTTTTTAATAATAATGGAATATTTTTGAAAAAAATCACCGCATCAGCTTGTAAATCATCTCCCGATACAAATCTTTTTGCTCCACATCGCCTACATTGTAACCCTTTGATTTTAAATCAAATTCCCTTAAAACAGCAATGTTGTCGACACATTTTTTGATGTTGTAGCGGCGGGCGGCCTCGAAGTAGTCCTCGACGAAGAACGGGTTGACACCGATGACGGCAGCGATATTGTTTTTCGATTTGTCGGTGGCGTAATGCAACTTCAGGAGCTTGCAGTAATAAGCGTAAAGCATTATCACTGTGGCGATTAGCGGATTTTCTTTGGTGTTGTCGCCGAAATAATTGATGATTTGTACCGCCTTCGGGAAGTCGCAGTAGCTGATGGCTTTCTGAAGCTCGAAGATGTTGAAATCCTTGGAGATTCCGATGTTGTACTCAACGTCGAAGTCGTCGATTTCCTTTTTCTGAGGCACCGCTACCATCAGCTTCTCAAGCTCATTGCGCACTTTCAGCAGGTCGGTTCCGAGGTAATCGGCAAGCATCTGACAAGCCTTTTGTGAAATCTTATAATTATGGTTTCCAAGGAAATTGACAATCCATTTCGGGATATCTCTGTCGTAAAGTTTCTTCGACTCGAACAGAACATAGTCTTTGTCGAGAGTTTTCGCAAACTTCAGACGTTTGTCGAGCTTCTTGTATTTGTAGTTTAAAACCAGAATCGTGGTCTCAGGAATCATCTCCAGAAACGGCTCCATCGACTCAATATTTTTCACGTCTTGAGCTTCTTTCACGATGATTACCAAGTAGTTACCCATCATCGGGAAGTTACGCGCCTGCGTCACGATGTCATGCACGTTCACGTCTTTTCCATAAAGGATAATCTGGTTGAAAGCCTTGTCGGCCTCATCAAGAACGGTACTCTCGATGGCGTCGCTGATGGAATCGATGAAATACGGCTCCTCGCCCATCAGGAAATACACCGGATGGTAAATCTTGTTCTTAATGTCCGAAAGAATCTGCTCGTAGGTCATCAGAAGCGCAAGTGTTTGACTGTCAGTTTATTCTCAATTATCTGATGCAATGCGTCGATGCCGATTCTGATATGCTCTTCGACGAACATGCTGCTCACTTTCTTGTCGCTCGCTTCTGTTTTGACGCCTTCGGGAATCATAGGCTGGTCGGAGACCAACAACAATGCGCCTGTTGGTATTTCGTTGGCGAAACCTGCTGCGAAGATGGTAGCAGTCTCCATATCGACCGCCATGCAGCGTGTCTTATGCAGATAGTCTTTAAATTCTTCGTCGTGTTCCCACACGCGGCGGTTGGTGGTGTAGACGGTACCGGTCCAGTAATCGTGTCCGTGGTCGCGTATTGTTGTCGAGATAGCTTTCTGCATCGAGAATGCCGGCAAAGCAGGCACTTCAGGCAAAATGTAGTTGTTTGACGTTCCTTCGCCACGGATGGCGGCGATAGGCAGGATGAGGTCACCGACGAGGTTCTTCTTCTTCACTCCGCCACATTTTCCGAGGAAAAGCACGGCTTTCGGATGAATGGCGCTCAGCAGATCCATGATGGTTGCGGCGTTGGCGCTTCCCATTCCGAAGTTTATCATTGTGATTTCGCCGGCCGTAGCACAAGGCATCGAGCGCTCCTCACCCACAACCGGGACGTTATTCCAGTCTGCAAACAAATCCAGATAATGCTTGAAATTCGTCAGAAGGATATATTTCCCGAATTGGTCCAGCTCTTGCCCGGTATAGCGCGGCAGCCAGTTTTCCGTGATTTCCTGTTTAGTCTTCATGAGATACAATTTTTTGCAAAGATAATAAATTCTCTCGCAGAAATAACAGAAAAAGCAGAAATTTTTATTACTTTTGCACAAAAATTTTTAAAAATGGCATTTTTAACTGAAGATTTGGTTTTCGGGCCTATTCGCAGCAGAAGGCTTGGCAATTCGTTGGGTGTCAACTTACTACCAAAAGTGGGAAAAATCTGCACTTTCAACTGTGTTTATTGCGAATGCGGATGGAATCCTGAAAAACGTGACGAGAAAGCACGTCTTGCCACGCCTCAGGAATATGAGCAGACTTTAGAGGAGACATTGAAAGCTCTCGTTGGGACACCGAAAGAACCCGACAGCATCACGTTTTCCGGCAACGGCGAGCCGACATTACACCCGGATTTTCCTGAAATAATCGACATAACCATCAGATTAAGAGACAAATACGTGCCGAAAGCCGTCATCAGCGTGCTGACAAACGGCACAAACATCCACAATGAGAAAATCTTCAAGACTCTGCAGAAGGTAGACAACAACATCTGCAAGCTCGACGGTGGAACGTTGGATGTTATTAATAAGGTAAATCTTCCTAACGTGAAAATAAACCTTGAGCAATACATTGAGAATCTGCAACGCTTTGAAGGTCAAGTGATTATACAGACACTATTCCTTCGCGGCGAGCATAACGGCGAGAAAATCGACAACACCACCGGCGAGGAAATCAATCTATGGCTCGACCATCTGAAAAAGATAAAACCGAGAAAGACAATGATTTACGTCATCGACAGAGAGACGCCCGAAAAAAACCTCGAAAAGCTCTCAGCCGAGGAAATGAGCCGCATAGCGGAAAAAGTCAAAGCATTGGGACTCAACGTGGAATACTATTCGTAAAATATTTTTAAAATTTTGCGTTCCTATTAAAAAAATAAGTAAATTTGCAACGCAAAAAATGTAAATAAATTTAAAAATCATGAATAAAAAGAAACTGACTTTGATCAACATCGGATTAGCACTCGTTGCTGTCCTTTTGGCTTATTTAGTATTCGACAGCATCAGACAACCTGTGGCATTCGAAAACACTCGTAGAGAAAGAGAAATGCAAGTCGTGCAGAGCTTGAAAGACATCAGAAGCACGCAGACTCTGTTCAAGCAGACTTACAACAGATACACCGCCGACTTCGACTCACTCATCGAATACGTGAAGACAGGCGAGCTTCCTGTTGTCCACATCGTCGCTGATCCTAACGATACCACATTCACCAAGACCATTAATGATACAGTCGGTTACGTTAAGGTTATTGACTCATTGTTCGGTGGAAGAGAAAACTTCGATGTCAACAAACTACGCATCGTGCCTTGCTCACAGAATGTACAGTTTGAGCTCCAGGCCGGTTCAATCAAACGCGGCGGCTTGAAAGTGGCCGTGTTTGAAGCCAAGACTCCTTACAAGTCATACCTCTGGGACCTTGACCCACAGAGAGTTAACAACCTGAGAGCTGAGATGGAAGACTTGGAAAAATACGCCGGTCTGAAAGTCGGTTCAATGGACGAGCCTTCGTTGAGCGGTAACTGGGAATCATTATAATATGACTCCGGCAGCCGAAAATCTGAGCAAAATTTTCGACAACGACAGGTATACCTTCGTGCCGGCTGCTGTTTTTAAGGAAAAGAATAAAGACAAATATCTCGCTGTCCTCGGCCTCACCGACGAGGACAGCGTCGTTTGTGCCGATTACATCAAAGGTGCAGACGCATACAATGTTTACGCAATCACAAAGCAAGAATACGAAGCCTTACAGAGTTTACCTGAAACAACGAAGTTTCATCATGCTTCGAGCGTGCTTGTGGCCAGTTTGATTAAAGATAACTTGGAGCGTACCGACGACGTCCGCGTATATCTCAACATCAAAGACCAGAAATTCGAGATGATAGTCTTGAAAGGATGCGACTTGCTGTTTAACAACACTTTCCGTTTCAAGACCAAAGAAGATTTTTTGTATTTTCTGCTTTTCACAATCGAGCAGCTGCATCTCGACGCAGGCTCTGTTCCGGTTTATTTCCTCGGCATGATCGAAGAGAAATCGGCCATAGTGGAGGCCACGTCAAGATACATGCGCGACATACGTTTCATGGGAAAAGACTATAACGCACAAAATAAAGTGACGACATGCGAATTATAAGAGGACGACATCAGAGACGGCAGATTGTGGCGCCCGACAACCTTCCGACGCGCCCCACGACCGACATGGCCAAGGAAAGCCTGTTCAACATACTTGAAAATCAGATAGATTTGGAGGAAACGACAGCTTTAGACCTTTTTGCAGGCACAGGAAACATCTCGTATGAACTCGTATCGAGAGGTTGCCCTCATGTGACCGCCGTAGACGAGAACAACAACTGCGTGAGATTCATAAGAGAAACCGCTAACAAACTAAATATGAAGGAGTTATCGGTTGTAAAGTCGGATGTCTTCAGGTTTCTGCCGATGCACAAGGCGAAATACGACCTCATCTTCGCCGACCCGCCGTACGACTGCAAACATTACGAACTGTTAGTCGACTTGATTTTCCAAAACGAGCTTCTGAAAGAAGACGGGATCTTCGTGTTGGAGCACGACAGAACCATCGATTTCTCGGAGCATCCGAACTATTACGACCACAGAAAATACGGGAAAGTGAACTTTACGTTTTTTAGTGCCCAAGCAGAAACAACAGAAAACACAGAAAATTAAAAAAATAACAGACATGAAAAAACACATTATCTTATTGATTGCTTTAATCTTAGCAACAATTACACTTAACTCTCAGGTCAACGTTGACGAATACGAATTTGACGGCGCTAACTGCACCAGCATCATGGTAGGCAGAAAAGCCTCCACCGACGGTTCGGTGATGACATCGCACACATGCGACAGCTGGTACCGCACCTGGATGCGCTGGGAGCCGGCAGCCGACTACGAAGACAACGCCTGGGCGCCAGTCTACAAAGGCACCATGCACACCATGAGTCCGAGTGAGACAAAAGGATTGGAAGTAGCAGCAGAGATTCCGCTTCCGAACCACACCTACGCATATCTCAACACCGCATATCCTTGCTTCAACGAGAAACAGTTGGCTATCGGCGAGACCACGTTCTCAGGTCCTGACACACTCCGCAACAAAAACGGAGCATTCCTCATCGAGGAACTCGAACGCGTAGCCTTGCAACGTTGCGACAACGCACGCGACGCCATCAAAACCATAGCTGAATTTATCAAGGAATACGGTTACGGCGACAGTGGCGAGGCTATCACCATCGCCGACACCAAAGAAGTATGGCTCATGGAAATCATGGGCGAAGGTCCCGACAAAATCGGCGGCATCTGGGCGGCACAGAGAGTTCCGGACGGCGAAGTAGGCATTTCGGCCAACATCCCGAGAATCAAATACTTGAACAGAAAAGACGAGAAAAACTTCATGTGCTCCGACAACGTTGAAGAGGTGGCGAAGAAATACGGACTCTGGGACGGCGAAGGCAAGTTCATCTGGTATAAAGCATTTGCCAGCAGCTACTCCAACGGCAAGAACTTCCGCGAACGTGAATGGTTCATCTTCAACGAGTTGGCACCGTCATTGAAACTTGACAGAGACGCTGAGGACATCCCGTTCTCAGTGAAACCGGAGAATAAAGTCGACGTGCGTGACGTGATGCGTCTGCTCCGCAGCTATTACGAAGGCAGCGACATGGACATCACACGCAACCTCAAGATAGTGACACGCGACGGCGACACCATCGTCTCCCCTACCGCAAACCCGTGGATGGGCGGCAACGAGCAGAAAGTTTACAACTTCCTGAAGCCAGGCACCATCGAGTTCAAACGCGGCGTGGCGATGTCATGGTGTTCATACTCTTTCGTGGCACAGCTCCGCGACTGGATGCCTGACGAGATCGGCGGAATCTGCTGGATTGGCGTCGAGAACCCAGGTCAGAGCCCGAGAATACCTGTCTACAGCGGCTGCACCAAGATGCCGTCATGCTTCGACAGATGCGGACACGGTAATTACGACGAGCAGACAGCATTGTGGCGTTACAGAAAAGCAAACAAGCTCGCACAGGTCAACTGGGGCTACGCAAAAGACATTATGTACAACAACATCCAGCGTTATGAAGACAAAGCCTTTGAAGAGATGCCAGAGTTAGAGAAGAAAGTCGAAAAACTCCTCAAGAAAGGCGAAAGAGACGAAGCCATCAAGGCGCTCAACAGATATACCGCCGACTTTGAAGCGGCGACAGCCGAGACATGGAAAGAGATGGAGCACCATTTCTGGGAAAAATTCTGGACAGGATTCTAATAAGAACATGATATAAATATGAAAACAAGAACATTCAAAGTCGACGGCATGATATGCAACCAATGCCTCGCCAATGTGAAGAAGACTTTACGTTTATGGCTGACTGTAGTGTTTACGGCAATTTTCGGAATGGCTAACGCTTCCAACGCACAATGGTACGGATATGCCTTGTACACCTCAGACGGAGCGAGTTGGCAGAACCATTTTGTAAGTTTCAACACGCAGAACCCCGATGCAGTACAGACAGTGTCAGAAACATTACCGACCATTTGGGCCGCCACCTACCTGGACGGATATGTGTGGTTCGTAACCCAGACAAGAAGCCTGTGCAAGGCACCTTTCGATGAAACGACACAAACCATCGGCGCTTATGAGACTGTTGTGCCGACTTTGGAGCAATACAACCTGTATATCGACATGGCTTACAATCCGGCGGACGGCATGATGTATTATTTATGTCAGGACAGTCAGTACAATATGTATTTGAAACGTTCGAGCCTTGCAGCGCCTTCAGAGGTGGAAACGTTAGGAATGTTTGGCGTTAAGATGTGGACTCTTGCCATCAACGCGCAAGGACAGGCCTATGGTGTGGCTTACGAAGGCGGCAACTTGCATCAAATAAACCTCAGCGATGCCAGCACCACCGTTGTCGGAGCAACAGGCAAAGAGGTGTGGTACACCCAGAGCATGGCGTTCGACCTCGAGACAGGCGAGCTTTTCTGGGCACAGTTTGCCACCACTGCCGACCACGGCTTTTACCAGGTGAACACAGAAACCGGTGAGGCTACTCTGATCGGCGAGATTGGTGCCGGAACACAGCTTGCAGGCTTGTTTATGGTGTCGGAAGCGACTCCTCCTGCACCAGTGGTCATCGATGAGATTTATATGGAAGGCTTCACTGCTCCTGAATGGGGCGAGCATCCGGATTTCGCCTTGGAGGTGGCATCAGACGCACATTATTACATTGATGCCGTTGATTGGCTTTGGTCAGATGGCATTACCAACGGTGCTCTTACCGAAGAGGATGTTTTCAACAATGAAGACCTTTCGTATTACATGATTATTACTATCTCACCTGAAGATGGATATTGTTTTACTGACGCGACAACCGTCTTTTATAATGGAGACGCTGCGCCGTTAGCCCAAGGCTATGTCACTGCTTTAGGCAAATTCATGGCATTGACCATCAATTATTATGTTACCGACCCTACCATCGGCATTGACGAACAGACTGCGGAAAGTATCGCGATTTGGCCAAATCCTACAACCGACGTCCTTTATCTTGACGTTATTGAAGGCACAGCAGTCAGCGTTTTCGACATGACAGGCCGCATGGTGATGCAGCAGCGTTACGAAGGCAAAATCGATGTGAGCGAACTGTCTGCCGGAATTTATGCCGTCAAAGCAGAAGGATTTACGGTAAGATTCGTGAAGGAATAAGCTTTATCTATCTATGATGACTTTTTTCGTCTGCAACCGGCTGCCTTGACGGTATTGAATCAGGTAGATGCCAGGGGACAACTTGTAGTAGTCGGATGTTACGATGCGTCCGGTAAGGTCGAAAATACGCTCTATTGAACCTTCCTGTTCATCATCCGTGATGTCAGAATATTCTTCCAGGGCATCCCACGATGCCGCTGCTGTCACGGCTGCGAGGGCATCCACTCGTCCTACGCCGGTGCGGTTGCTCTTGGTATGAGTCAGTTTCAATGATGTCTCTTCGAGGATTTGGCATATAGCCGCCGGAGTCAGCTCAGGATTCTCGTGCAGCATGAGGGCGACGATGCCTGCCACACAAGGGGTAGCCTGTGAGGTGCCGCTCTTATAGTCATAGTCATAGATGTCTTCGTAATCCAGCGACCATATCATCACGCCAGGAGCACAAATATCCGGACGGATGAGGCCAATGCCGGGATCGTAGGCATAGTCGCCGAACTCAGTGTCTTGCCATGTCACCGGGCCTTCAGAGCTGGAAGAGGCGACAGTGTCGTTTTCGTCGACAGAGCCGACGCATACAACGCACGACAAAGCTCCTGGATTTATCATCTGGTCGGGGTCGAGATAAGGCGGAGGACAGCTACCAGGCACGCGCACATTGAGTGGGATAGGGCATAGATGCTGCAGATTGTGTTCGTTGCCTGCAGCTACGATAGCCACCACGCCTGCATCCAACAATGACTCACAGGTATGGCGCAACAACTCTCTGACAGGCACTTCGGCTTGAGCCACGCCCATCGACATGCTGATGGCGTCGCAGCCGTGTTCCACAGCCCATTCCATTCCTTTAACCATGTTAACCGGCGTGGCGTGACCTTCGTTGTCGGCGCTCTTTATACACATCAAAATGGCTTCGGGGGCTACACCTGTACGCAAGCCCGCCGTGCCGTCGCCGCACACTGTACCGGCGCAGTGTGTGCCATGTCCGAAGTCGTCCATAGGGTCATCATCCATGTTGACGATGTCGTAACCGTGATGCGGAAACTCCTCGCCACCATCCCAGAGATGGTCGGCTATATCGGCATGGTTGTAGTTAACTCCCGTGTCAACAACGGCAATCACAACACCCTGCCCCTCGTTGCCTTGTTCCCACACCTGAGGTGCATTCACCTGCGTCAGGTTAGGAGCAATATAATAATCATAAGTGGCCTTAGCCTCGGTCGTTGTCACCTCTTCGGGGATGCAATTGTATCGTTTGACAAGGGTGACACTCTCGATATCAGGACGCTCCATCAAAGTTTCAATAACTGCATCTGTGGTCTTGAAACAGAGCGCATTGGCGGACCACATGCTGTGTATTGACGACACCATACCTTGTCGCTCCAAGTCCTTGAGCGTGACCATAAGGTCGTGTTGCGAGGCTTCGGCGAAGGCTTTCAGCTCTCCTACCACGTAATCACGACGTGCGGCTCTCGTAGGGTATAATTCGGCTCGCCTGCTCAACTGGATTCTATCATAACGGGCCTTCATCAAAACCATCACTTCGACGGGTTCATCGGCAAACACTGCAAAGCAGCAGCAAAACAATATCAGGGAAAAGATGACTTTTTTCATAAAAAAACAGATTATTAACGTTGCAAATATACACATTTCTTGGAATTTTGAAGATTTTAATATTTTTATCTCTTTTTTTGTATATTTGCAAAAAATAAATCTATAATGTCAAACTAAACATTCTTATCATGAAAAAGTATTTACCTCTAATTTTGTTTTTATTCGTTTTTGCAAGTTTAGTCAACGCCCAGACAAGATGGTATGGCTACACCTTAACATACAATAGCCCGGCGTATACCAAGTATGTCTCTTTTTCAATGGATGATTTGGGGTCGGTGGAAATCGCATCTGACGTGCATCCTCAAGTGGCGACAGCAACCTATGCCGACGGTTATGTTTGGAGCGTGAATTTTGACAACGCAAGTTACACCAATAACATTTGCAAAGCGAAATTTAACAGCGCCAGCAATCTCATCGAAGAGCCTGAAGTCATGGTTGCAGGCGTTCCCTATGTCAATGATATGGAATTTAATCCTGCAGACGGATTGATTTATTTTATCTCAGAAGAACATCTTAAAAGCTTCCACCCGGCCAACCCAAGCAGAATAACCGACCATGGCGTGATAGAAAATGACGGTTTTAATCTGGCTATTGATATTAATGGAAATGCCTTTCTAATAAGCACATGGAATAATTTCTGCTCATTGAACCTTTCCAATGCAAGCATGACAGTAATCAACCCTATTGATTTGCCAATAAAAATGTCTTTTGACATGTTGACCGGAGAGTTGTATGGCGTTTACTATGGCAATTTGTATAGGATTGACACAAACACCGGGGCTTATACCAATTTGGGGCCTCTCATGAATGAAGGTATCAACTATGATTTGACCTGTCTGTTTATGACATACGGCTACGAATCGGCAGATGAAATTAATGTCGGCAGTCTTTGTTTATATCCAAATCCGGCCAACAATATACTTTATATTGAAGGTGTGGATGGCCAAAATGTGACGGTTTACGACAACATGGGCCGTCTTGTCATGGAGGAACAATATAACGGATGCCTCAATGTCGGCAATCTTGCACAAGGCATTTACACTGTAAAAACAGATAACCGCACTGTCAAATTCGTGAAAGAATAATGTTACACTATATAGAAAAACTTGGTCTGTTGCCGCATCCTGAAGGCGGTTATTATCGTCAGCTTTATGGAAATGACGAGACTGGAAAAAAGACCGTCTCGACCATTTATTATATGCTCTGCGATGAGGACTTCTCGGCTTTTCACCGCCTGCACTATGTTGTTGAAATCTGGTATTATCACGACGGCGAGCCTTTGAACATTTATGTCATCGATGCAGACGGCAAACTAAGCGTTCACAACCTGTCGCCTGAAGGTGAGATGCAGGTTGTCATCATGCCAGAGCAATGGTTTGCGGCGGAGTTGCCAGGTAAAAAGGGCTTCTCGCTTGTAGGCTGCGCTGTCGGTCCGGCGTTCAGCTTTGAAAACTTCGAGTTGGCAAAGAAATCCGACCTTTTGAAGCAATATCCGCAGCATAAAGAACTGATTGAGAGATTAAGTAAAGATTAAAAATATTTACAGAAAATGGATTTATGAACTACTTCATCGTTGACGCTTTCACCGACAAGCCTTTCGGCGGAAATCCAGCCGGAGTGGTTGCGGAAGGAAGTTTTTTTTATATCTTTGCAGAAGATTTTCAACCACAAAGCTAAGAGTTCATTATGATTAGTTTTTCAAGCGTTATAACTGCGATTCTGACTTTGATGGCAGGCATAGGTGTGTTCCTTGTAGCCTGCCAGATGATGAGCACCCATCTCGAGGCGGTGTCATCCTGACAGCTGAAGGCCGAAATTGAAAACATGGCAGAACTCGCCTTGCAGAACTTTCAAAGGTCGATTCATATCATCACCACCATGGACTACAATGAGCTTGAAAAATTCCGAAAAACCGAGATATTGCTGAATTATCTCAACAAGGAACTGGTTGACTATTCGGTAAAGCTATTTTTAACTACAGTTTACCGTAAAAACATGTTAATTCCCGTGATGCAAAATTAGAAACCTTCTTATTTATCCAAATATCATTAAAAATGGTGATTTGTAGAAATTTTCATCATAATATTATGGTGAAATCATTTAATTTAGTATCTTTGCAAAAAATAAAACAATATGAAAAAAATAGCAATATTCCTTATCGCCTTACTCCTCGGCGTCAAAGTTCACGCTCAGGTGTGCCCGTTGCCTGAAGCCGTCGATTTCATCGCGAAAGACTACAAGGGCAATGACATTCATCTTTTCGACATTCTCGACAGCGGACAGTCGGTTTTTATCCATTTCTTCGTGGATAGCTATATGTGCGGACTACTCGTTCCTTTTATGAACGAAGCGTTCAGCATTATGGGGTGCAACATGCACGATGTCCATTTCATGGAGATTTCTCACCGCGAGACCGACATCAAATGCCAGGCATGGACCGACAGATACAACATAGCCTACACCACTATTGGCGCTGATGGCGGCGGCGAAGAGATAGAGCTGACCTACGGCATCGAGATGGCAAATGTTTTCATTCTCATCATGCCCGACCGCAGCATCACAATACACGGACACATGGAACTGTATCCGTTCGCAACAGACGACATCATAAACGCACTTGCCCAATATGGCGGGCTGCAGCCCCACCCTTGCACCGGTCAGATGACCGTCGAAACAGACACCGTATTCGTCAGTAATGTAAATGGAAATATCACCCCTGGACGACTTGCATTTACAAATCTGACAGCCGAAGATGTGACTATCAATTCTTTTTCTACAGACCAAACATTCGGAATCAGATGCATGTATAAAGATGAAGATGTCACCAATGGCGGACTGACGATGCAAAGTGGAATAAATGCCGCAATCAATGTGTATGTTGACGATTCAAAAGGCGTTCAAGAAGGGAAAATTTTCATCAACACCTCTGCCGGCACCTTCGAAACGGCGCTAATCTACAACGGTCAATTCGACAATACTGACGAAAGCCACGAGCAAAAACTGTCATTGTTCCCTAATCCTGCCAACAATTTTATAATAATAAATGGCGAAAACCTCGGCACTGTCATGATTTTTAACGCATTGGGTCAAAAAATTGATGAGTTTAAAACTGAAAGTGAACAACTGCGCATCTCTACCATGCATTATCCTGATGGCACATATTTTGTAAAGTTCAGCAGTGGGAAAACAGCCATGATGGTGGTAAATCATAATGCAATGACTTATTAATTTTTCGGAGTTTCTTTAAAATTAAGAAAATATGAAAAGACTTCAAAAATCGTCATTACAACAGATGCCGTGTTTGATTTCGAAAAGTTTGTAGTTTATATGAAATAAATAAACTATCTTTGCAGAACATTTTAAAACCACAAAGCTTATAGTTCATTATGATTAGTTTTTCAAGCGTTATAACTGCGATTTTGACTTTGATGGCGGGCATAGGAGTGTTCCTTGTAGCCTGCCAGATGATGAGCACCCATCTCGAGGCGGTGTCATCGAAAAGGTTGAAGCAGCTGTTTTCAAAGACTGGAAAAAGCAAGTGGCTCGGCGTAGGCATCGGCACTGTGGGCACTGCCGCCATTCAAAGTAGCGGCGCCGTCACAGTGATGGTGATAGGCTTTGTCAACGTGGGCATTCTGTCGTTGACACAGGCTGCCACCATCATCTATGGAGCCAACATCGGTACCACAGTTACTGCGCAGCTGGTGGCGTTGGGAATGTTCGGCAAGAACAGCATCTCCACGACAATCATCTTTGCGGCCTTTGCAGGCATCGGAGCGTTTATGACGCTGTTCAGCAAACGCAATATCACCAAGCAGATCGGTGGCATACTGACAGGCTTCGGAATGCTGTTTGTCGGTCTCTCGATGATGGCAAACGCCATGGATGAATTTGCCGCACTCGATGCTGTAAAACAGTTTCTTGCAAGCATCAACAATGCCGTGTTGCTTGTATTGGTCGGCGCCATCCTGACAGCTATAATACAATCTTCGTCGGTGATGACATCCATCGCAATCACTATGGTCGTCTCGGGCTTGGTGACGCTTGACCAAGGCATCTACCTGACTATGGGTAGCAACATCGGCTCATGCGTGGTCGCCATCATCGCCGGCGTGACAAGTGGCACATCAGCGAAACGAACAGCCATGATACACCTGGTTTTCAATATCATGGGTGTGGCGATCTTCTTGCTGATAGGATTCCTGTTACGCGTGACAACAGGCAATGAATGGACGTTTGGAATTCTGTTTGACAGGATGTTCCCTTCAGCGCCTCAGATACAGCTCGCAATGTTCCACACCATTTTCAACATCAGCACCATGTTGGTGGCAATGCCGTTGACTAATGCCTTGGTGAACCTGGCTTGCCGTATAGTGAAAGAATCGCCTGAAGAAAAAAGCGACGAGCCGCATCTGCGTTATCTCAACGAACAGATGCTGAGCACACCTGTAGTCGCCATCCGCCAGCTGAAGGCCGAAATCGAAAATATGGCAGAACTCGCCATACAGAACTTCCAAAGGTCAATAAATATCATCACCACCATGGACTACAGCGAGGTGGGACAATTCCGGAAAACCGAGATATTGCTGAATTATCTTAACAAAGAACTGGTTGACTATTCGGTAAAGCTTTCAGGCAAGAGTCTCAATAGTTTTGACCAACGCTATCTTATTACAACCATACGCACCGTGAGTGACCTCGAGCGCATCGGCGACTATGCTGAAAACATCGTCGAATATGCCGACGCACTCAAGGAGCAGAACGCTAAATTCTCTGATGATGCCGTGGTGGAGATCAAGAAGATGGAGCAGCTTATCGTGGATTTGTATAATGAGATTATGCTCGCCTACCACAAGCTCGACCACGAGGCTCTCGAACGCGCCAACATGATCGAGGATTCTATCGATGACTACACAGACCTGATGGAGCAACACCATATCGAACGCCTTGTGCGTGGAGTGTGCACGCCATCAGTCGGAGCGGAATATCTGTCGCTGGCACAGAACTCCGAGCGTGTGGCCGACCACCTCACCAACGTCGGCAAGACGATTCTTAATCTCTAAAATATCATTATGAACTACTTCATCGTTGACGCCTTCACCGACAAGCCTTTCGGCGGAAATCCTGCCGGAGTGGTGTTGCTTGACTCGGGCTCTTTCCCGAAAGAGGATCTTATGCTTAAAATCGCTGCCGAACTGCGCTATTCGGAGACGGCTTTCGTGCGGCGTGACGGCGAAAAAGAGTTCACGATACGTTATTTCACCCCGAAAGCCGAGGTGGAGCTGTGCGGCCACGCCACCATAGCCTCGTTTTTCCTGCTTCATAAGAAAGGACTGGCATCAGGACAATGCCTCTGCCACACCAAAGCCGGCGACCTGACCATCGAAGCAGGTGAAAAAGTGCTGATGCAGATGGCAAAACCGAGGATTGTGGCGACCGTTGAAGACACTGAAGAGATTTATAAAGCTTTGGGGATGTACGGGCAAAACATGTTTTGCCCCTACACTGTTCAGATCGTCTCCGCTGGCCTCCCCGACCTCATGATTCCGTTACCAGATGTGGCAACATTGCAGTCGCTTCAGCCTGACATGGAGGCTATCGCTGAAATCACTAAGAAATACGATGCTGTGAGTTTCCACGTCTTTGCTTTCGGCGACGACGGCTACACCGCTCATGTCCGCGACTTCGCGCCATTGTACGACATCCCTGAGGAGTCGGCAACAGGCACTGCCAATGCCTCATTGACTTATTATTTGCAACAAAACGGCTACCTCGGCACTGAGGCTGAATGCGCCTTCATCCAAGGCGAGGCAATGGGACGGCCTTCGGTCATCGCCACCCGCATCCAACCAGATGGCAACATCTTCGTCGGCGGCACCGCTGCTATTGTTGCTGAAGGAAATTTTTCATATCTTTGCAGAAAATAACTAATCGAGATAGTTAAAGCGAAATATAATAAGAAAAGGAAATGAACCTGGATAAGCGACGTGCTGGGTTCAGACTATAGTGTTTTGGAGAATAGATAGGGGATTGTTGAAAACTTTTACAACAATTAATTTTGATTTTTAATTACTATTATTTATCTTTGCAGTTCAGTTTCGACGCAAATAGATTGCGTAAGATGTTTGTTGTTTTGCGTCGTAATTGACAAAACATAAGGATTATGCCAGCAAATAAAAACGCAGTAACACGATACTTTATTCTTGATAAGCTTTTGTCCAATCGCTACAGGAACTACTCTGTGGCCGATTTGTGTGAATTGGTAAACGAAGAGCTTAAGGAGCAGAATCTTAAAGCCAGTATTCGCACAATTCAATATGATATAAACTATATTGAGAATAGCGGCCCATTTCTCGCTGAGATAGAGCGTTATCAAGTAGATGCAGTAAGCAAAAACAATCCAAACATAACTGTAAAAAAAGATTGTCTACGCTATGCCGATCCATCATTTTCCATCTTCAAAAAGAAACTTACCGACGATGAGAAATATCTCCTTCGTGAAGCGTTTTCACTGCTTGGTCAATTTGATGGTCTTCCCCATCTCGAAGGATTAGAGCAATTAAGAGCAAGTCTCAATATCAAAGAATCTCGAAAGATCATCTCTTTCACAAAGAACCCTTTGGAGAACTCCACCTTGCTCGGCGAGCTGTTTACAGCTATCTCGCAACAACAAGTCATAGAGTTGTGCTACCATACTTTTGCTGATTTGGAAGATGTGAAACAAATGATTCTTCATCCA
>JAGCFU010000091.1 GCA_017649945.1 Bacteroidales bacterium
ATTATGAACCATGCAAGGATTACGATTCCGGAATATGAGGCGGTAGCAAGGAATTTCAACCCCACCAATTTCAATGCCGATGAGATTGTGCTGCTTGCAAAAAACGCAGGCATGAAATATATCGTTTTCACCACGAAACATCACGACGGATTCTGCATGTTCGACACGCAAACCACTGATTATGACATAGTTGACTTCACACCTTACGGCAAAGACATAGTGAAAGAGCTCGCCGACGCCTGCCATCGCCATGGGATGAAACTCGGTTTCTACTACTCCCTCCCCGACTGGCATTTTCCTTACGGCATCCCGCGTCTCGAGCCGGATTCAACGACAAATTGCACCGAACACGTGAATCAGGTTTATTCGCCTCTCGAGATAATAACTCCTAAACTTGAGGATTATATCGTGGCTCAACTAACGGAGCTGCTCACAAACTACGGCGAGATTTATACTATGTGGTTCGACATGGGTCTCGTCACTCCCGAACAGAGCCGTCGCTTCCGCGAGACGGTAAATTCCATTCAGCCTCAATGCCTTATCAACGGCCGAATCATGAACAATATGGGCGATTACATGACGCTGCCAGACAACGGCAATATCTCGTCGTACGGCGATATATATTGGGACAACCCCGCATCACTTTATAATTCATGGGGTTACAAATCGTGGATTGAACGTCCGGAACTTGGCCAACAGATTGAAACTCAGACTCAACGCCTGCTGAGAACGGTCGTCAACGGCGGTAATTTCCTACTCAACATCGGTCCTGATGGCACGGGCGAAGTCATTGATTATGAGAAAGAAGTATTAAAAGGAATCGGCGATTTTATACGGGAAAATCCAGATACTTTAAATAATTTATTTTCCTCAAAAGCCAAGGCATGCCTTGGTTCAACGAGATGTCAAAAAATTATCGCATCCAAAGGATGCCAAGAAGTCATCTTATACCGTGAGGACAAGGCATGCCTTGTCCATCCTGCCATCGACGGCACTGGATACATGAGTGTGCAACCTAATTCTTGGCTTTCATGGCAACTCGATTCCCAAACATCCGGCGAATACGACGTCTTCATCGTGTATAAACCTGAAAACGATGCCAAAGAATACACTCTCACATGCAACGGCGTCTCGAAAACCGGCATTCTCCCTGGCGTCGACCGCATGCTGCAGACCTCGTATTTCGGCACCTTATTAATAAAAGAAGGTCCCAACGAAATCATCCTCGATCAAGCGAACAGATGTAATCCGTTGGAACCATTAGGGTTAGAATTAAACCGTATTATTTTACGGAAACGTCAATAAAAGTCTTTATAATTAGTTTTAAAGATTATTGGTACCATTCGCAGAATTACGACTTACCACAGGGTACTGAGAGTAATTCGAGAATGATAGCAATAATCTTAATTATAAAGTCTAATACTTATTTCAGAGCTGATGCTTGGTGATATTCACGGGCTCCTAATTCCTTATCGAACATAAACAGTCCGAGGGCGTTGTCACCGATAGCTTTCAAAGCCTCGAGGTTCTTGCCGGCCTCTTCCTCTTCTTCAACCTGCTCGTCGACAAACCACACCATACGGTTCTGGGTTGCGTAATCTTTTTCCTTGATAGCTAACTCATTGATTTTGTGAATCATTTCGGTCACTTTCTTCTCATGAGCGAGTGTATCTTCAAATGCCTCGACTGGCGATTTCCAATCGGTCTGCACCTTTGCGATAGGTTTCAAAACCACGCGTGCGCCACGGCTCTGCATGTATTTGTAGAAAATCATGGCGTGGTCCTGCTCCTCCTTGAACTGAACCTCAAACCAGTTGGCGATGCCGTCCAAACCCTTCGCGCGGAAGTTGGTGCCCATTGATAAATAAAGGTATGCCGACCATAATTCAGCATTAATCTGCGCATTGATAGCGTCTTCAATCTTCTTGTTCATAGTCGTAATTTTTAATGTTTGTATTTTTAATCTAAATCTGAAATCTTCAAATTATTTCATGCAAAATTACACCTATTTTTGAACTTTGTCAACATTTTTCAAAAAATTTTTCTTTTTTCTAAAAAAATGATTTAACTTTGTAAGGATAAAATTTTCGTATTATGACAACACTCTCTTCTGCCGACAAACAGCAACTCGAATCTTTGGGAATTTCAGCACAACAAGTTGAAAATCAGATAGTTCAGTTTAAAAACGGATTTGCTTTCAGCGACCTAATCGCACCAGCCACAATCGGGAAAGGTATCGTCCGTTTCAACGAAAACGAGATAAAAGACCTTGTCAGGCAGTTCGACGAGGACAAAAAATATTACGATATCATCAAATTTGTGCCTGCTTCTGGCGCGGCAAGCCGAATGTTTAAGGATCTTTACGCAATGAAACCCGATGCGGTCGAGACTTTCATTAAAGGCATCCATGATTTCGCATTTTTCAATGACCTAAAATGCCAGCTTAAAGCAAAGGGAAAAGATATTGAAGAAATGTTGAGAAACAATGAGTATCAAGAGATTATCGATACTCTTCTCAACGCCGACGGCATGAACTACGGCAACCTTCCGAAGGCATTGCTGAAGTTCCACAAATATGGCGATTCGGCTCGTCTTGCCGTGGAGGAGCATCTCGTGGAAGCCGCCGAATACAGCAACAACGGCGAGGTGGCACAGGTGCATTTCACAGTGTCGCAGGAGCATCTCGACATCTTCAAGAAGATTGTGAATTATGTCGTCCCGAAATACGAGAAACAGTTCGGCATAAAATACGAAATCAGTTTCTCGGTGCAGAAGCCGTCGACCGATACCATCGCTGTCGATATGAACAACGAGCCGTTCCGCGACAAAGACGGCAAGCTGGTGTTCCGTCCGGGAGGCCACGGAGCTTTGATACAGAACCTCAACGACTTACACAAGGAAATCATCTTCATCAAGAACATCGACAACGTGGTTCCTGACCGTTTCAAGGCGACCACCTACGAATATAAAAAGGTGCTTGGCGGCTACCTCTTCCGCTTGCAGCAGCAACAGTTCGAGTATCTGCAGCTGCTCGACGACGGCGACGTCACCAACGAGGAGCTCGACGAAATCACAGCTTTCGCGAACGACCAGCTGATGATTGACATTCCTGATTTCTTCAGTACCTACAACGAAATCGAGAAGGTCGACTTCCTCTATGGCAAACTCAACCGCCCGATGCGCGTATGCGGCATGGTGAAAAATGAGGGCGAGCCTGGCGGAGGTCCATATTTCACCCGCAACAGCAGCGATGAAATCTCACTCCAGATTGTCGAGTCGTCGCAGATAGACCACAAAAACGGGAAGCAGGAGGCGATGTTCCGCTCATCGACCCACTTCAACCCCGTCGATCTGGTCTGCGCCACCCAGGATTTCAAGGGCAACTCGTTCAATTTGCCGGATTATGTCGATCCTGAGACCGGTTTCATCTCGTTGAAGTCGAAAGACGGCAAAGACCTGAAAGCCATGGAACTCCCCGGCCTCTGGAACGGTGCCATGGCCGACTGGATCACCATCTTCGTCGAAGTCCCGATTCTTACATTCAACCCAGTAAAAACTGTGAATGACTTGCTGAGAGAGACGCATCAGTAGCCACCGTTATTTCGACCGAAGCGTAATGGGAACCTGAGATTGCAAAAGCATTCACCACTAGTTAATAAATATCATAAAAATTTTAAAAAAAAAAATTAGCAAAAAAGTTAATTTATATTAAAAAAATGTTTATTTTTGCGGTGTTAAAAAATCATTAGTTATGAAACACGTAAAAATTGACATTATCAAACAGACAGAAGTCGTTAGTCTATACACAATTATTTTTGACAATGAAGAAACAACGGAATTTGAAAAATTCATAACGAAATTTAAAAACAATGCAACCTTGAAACATGATTATCAACTGATATTGTTAGCATTGGAAAAAATAATAGAGAGAGGTGCTTTGGAAAGGAATTTTCGTCCTGAAGGAAAGATAAAAGACAGTGTCGTGGCATTACCGATTAATAAAAGTAAACTTAGGCTCTACTGTCTAAGGCTGACTGACAAAATCCTGATTTTGGGTAACGGTGGTGAGAAAGCCACTAAGACATACGAGGAAAGCGATGAATTGACAGGCTATGTCATCGACTTACAAAAATTTGACACTTTATTGAAATCATATATTCGTAAAGGAGAAATTGAAATAAAAGAAACACAATTAGTTGGCATCGAAAACAAAACTTTTAAACTATGACAGAAAACACCTTATTTAGAGAGGAACTTGCGAAAATATCTGCAGATATGAAGAAGCAGGTCGATTTATCGTGGGCTATCGCCGATAAAATAGACTTTTTGCTGAAGAAGAGAGGCATGTCGCAGAAGGAGTTTGCTCATCTTATGGGTAAAACCGAGCCGGAAGTTTCGCGATGGATCGGCGGGACACATAATTTCACACTACGAACATTAGCAAAGATTTCTGTAGTTTTAGGTGAAGATTTGATAAAAGTATTATAGTTACGTTAAAAAATGTTCTTTTTGAATTTAATTATTCAATAACATGAGTGAATTAGTATTATTTGATAACGACCCTGTCTTAAACGACCTAAACGCATCTTCAGAAAAACGTGAAATCTCTGGATATACAATATATGCTCCGTTACAAAAGGAACGCACTGTAATCAATGATTTACCAGAATTCTACCCAGACCTTCCCGATGGCAAATTCGATATAGTTTATTGTGATCCGCCATGGGATTATGGAGGTAAAATGCAGTTTGACAAATCCTCCATCAAATCTGAAAATAAAGGATGGAAACGCGACATCTTTATCAGTGCCGCCAATTTTAAATATCCTACTGTAAAAACAAAGGATTTGATGAAAATACCCATTCAAAATATCTGTGCAGACGACTGTTTGTTATTTATGTGGGTAACAAATCCGCATTTAGCACAAGGCATACGATTAGGCGAAGCATGGGGATTTGAGTATAAGACAGTTGGGTTCGTTTGGGATAAATGCAATCACAACCCGGGACAATACACATTATCAAACTGCGAATTGTGCTTAATATTTAAAAAAGGTCGCATTCCGACACCAAGAGGAGCAAGAAATATCCAACAATTGGTCAGAGTGCCGAGAACTGAACATAGTGTCAAACCGAGAGAAGTTCGGCGAAATATTGAATTGATGTTCCCTACTCAAAAAAAGATAGAGTTATTTGCCAGACAAAAAACGGAAGGTTGGACAGTTTGGGGATTAGATGTCAGACCTGTTTACAAAGACAAAAAAGAGGGTTAAACGCCCTCTTTTTTATTCCAATAACGGTGCTATGTATTTTTCAAAGTGTTCTATTAAACCCATTGCATTTTTTGTGTTTCGCCAGAAATAATAGTTCGCTTTGTATTCGTCAAACCAATATGTTATTTCTCTAACTCTACACGGGTCTCTTGTTATATCACCTTGAAAAACAATCCAGAATGGCAAGTTTGGTGCTTGAATGCCACCTTTTTCTCTTAGTGTCTTTAATAAACCTGGTGTGAAGTATTTACATAATCTTTCATGTGCGTTTCCGCGCCCTGCAGAACGTGGTTTTCCTTCAACCCATCCATCTTGCCGTTTAATCTCAACAAATATGGTTTTACCTGTTTTTTTGTTAATGATTGCTCCATCCGGTTGAATACCATGTTGTGTAATTTCTTCTGAAGGAGTATATATTTCTTTTAAGTCCTCTGCGCCAAGTGTAACATTCACATAAAGTTTCTTAAAGCATGTAGGTTGACTGATTACTTGATATTCAGTACCAGCAAACAACCGATTAAACACATCAATAAAAGAATGTTCCGCCATAGTAGCATGTGAACCGCCATAGTCTTGCCACTTCTTTCTGAATCTATTATCTAAACTACCCATAATTTAAAGTATTAAGCATGTTTTATTATACTAACATTCTTTAGGAATTATAGGCGTGGTGTCAAATACACAATCTTATTCAGGATATATGCATATCCCTTGCATCCTCAGTTATAGTTAGTATTTTTGTTTTACGAATCACAAAAATACAAAATTATCATACAAATGAAACAATTTGTAAATTAAATATTTATAAATCAACACCATATAATTTATGATACTCTTTCCAAATACAAAATCTTTCGTATCTTTGCA
>JAGCFU010000092.1 GCA_017649945.1 Bacteroidales bacterium
GCAGTTTAATAACAGGATATAACGGATTCATTTTCAATTAGTTTTCTATTTTCCAAGGCTCGTCAAGGTCGATGTCCCAGTTGGCGCGCACCTCCAACGTTCCTTTGTAGAAAACGATTTTCTCAGGTTGCAGCCATTTGTTGAAATTACCGGGACTCCACACACCGTTGGCATCGAGGTCAACGGTGGCCTTGAGTTTATATAAACCTGGGTCAAGATACTCGAAAGCGAGCTCTTGTGTTTTTGTAATTATCTGTTTATCAATAAGTTTATCTTTATCTGTGGTTAACTCAACAATCAGCTGTGGCACGTTTTCAGGAACTTCCACTGTGATGTAGATATTGCCGAATTGCGACTCTTCCGCCATGCTGAAATTAAGTCGGGTTATGGTGTTGGTGACGCCTCTGATACCGTAAAACACCGAATCCGGAATGATGATTTGATATTTGTTTTCAATAGTGAACTTATTGTTAATCATGTATTTAAGACCGTATTCGTCACATTTCTCGAATTGCAGACTGTTGTATAAAGTGTCCTGGTTTTCAATGAAAATTATGGAATCGGTATTGTCAATTCTTACAATAGGCTCATCGAAAGTTAAAATAAGCTGTTGCTCAGGCTTGAGTTTGTTGTTTTTGATGTTGTTTTTAACGCTGAGCGGTTTGAGTTTATCCTCGGCTTGTTTCTTCTTTCTTTTTGTTAACGATGTGCGAGGCTTAAGACTGTAATGTGTTGTGTCACAAATGTTTAAGCCGTTGTCAATGCATATCCAGAGGCTGTCTTTGTTTGGTGTGAAATACCAAAGTATGGTGTCGTGCCTTGTTGAGTGCACCGGAATGATGTTGAAAGTGTCAGGAAGTTCCTCCAAAGTGCGGATGTTGACATTCGTGGCCGGGTAACGGAACACAAAGCGCAGCAATCCGTTTTCGACAAGCTCTTTTTTGAAAATCTTTTGAACGGAGTCTTCTTGGACAAAAGAAAACAACTCATAGTTAGGATAATCCGCCTTGACTATGTTTGGAACTATCTCCTTTTGTGTGATGGTGTCAGAAATCGAATCGTTGGCTAAAGTGTCGTTAACAACCTGATTGTCAATATAATATGGTCTGACCAAGTCCGGATAAAAAGCTATTTCCTCATTTGGCTGATCAAAAATCTGATTGAAATTATTGTCTTTCAAGGCAAAAATGAGAAACTCTTTGTCGGCAAGTCCCGAAAAACTGAATTGACCGTCTTTGTTGGTCGTGGTGATGTAATTCGGCTTTACATAGTAGGGGAGAGAGTCGAGCTGAAGTGTGTCGTTGTCGTCAGTATAAAGCCCGACGTAGAAGCCGTCCACAGGAGACAGCGTCGAGGCTGATATGACTTTTCCTTTTAACGACAATGTGTCGATTTTGTCGCCTGTCGAGAAGACGAAAGCGTAGTTTTTAAAGATATTGCCTTCATGTAAATCCTTGATGGCTTTTCCAAAATAAATAGAGTATGTCGTTTCAGGTTTTAAAGGCTCTTCAAACCTGATAATCAAGGTTTTGCCGTTTGTTCTGAAAATAGGTTTCTTCTTCATCGGAGGGGAGATGAGGATGTTGTTCGCCGGGTTGTCGAGGGTGATGAACTCATCGAAAGTGATGTGCACAGTCCTTCCTTTGAAGTTCGTGGAGTTGTTTGACGGCGACGATTCAGTGACAACAGGCGGCTTTTCGTCTTTCGGGCCTCCGTTGGGTGTCACTATGTTTGCACAGCTGACCAGCATTATGGCCGCAAATATAATTATGGTGTATATTGCAAATTTTTTCATGATGCAAAAATAATAAAAATTCATAATCACACCTATTCAAATAATTAGTATCTTTGACACTCAATTAAAAATAACAAGTTATGAGGAAAATATTGTTTTTATTATTAGTTTGCTGCACTTTCGCTATGAATGCGCAGGTACGACAAGTGTCTGGTAATCAAAGTGGTACGTGGAGAAGTGAGATTCATATCACTGAAGATGTGATTGTACCTAAAGACCAGACTTTGACTATTGATGCAGGAACAACGGTTATTGCCGACGGTTATTTTGGTATAACTGTTTTGGGCACTTTATATGCTCTTGGCGAGGAAGATGCTCGGATTTCGTTCACCGTGGCCGACACTACCGGCTATTCTGATTACGAACATCCTGAACTCGGTGGCTGGAAAGGCATCGAGTTCCAAAAGTCTGATGATGTTAAAATGAGTTATTGTGATGTTTCGTATGGAAAGACCCCAATCGATGTTGACGGAGGAGGGATAAGGATTAATATGGTACATTATTTGGAGTTTTCCCATTGCCGTTTCTATCATAACACGACACGCAGGAGAGGCGGCGCGGTTTATGCTGAGAATTCGGCTCTGAATATTCATGACTGCGAGGTTTATGATAATTTCGGATTTGGTTCTGAAGGCTCATACACATGGGGCATCGGTTTCCAATTCCTGAAATGCGATATCGACATGCACGACATGGTTTTTCATGATAACAACGGCCCTTCTGCATACGGCGGCGGCATGAATGTCGACAGTTGCAACTTGGAGTTGAGAAATGCGGTATTTTACAATAATTATGCCGTAAATGCCGGCGGTTTGGGCATTCAGCGATGCAAGAATTATACCGTGAAGGTTGCTAATATGTTGGCCTACAATAACTCTGTGATGCATTACGGTGGCGGTCTCGCGATGGCAACATCTGACCCTGAACTTAACAACCTCACTATTGTCAATAATTATTGCGGTGGCGGCGGCGGTGCCGGAATGCAGATGGCCTTCAATGCCGAGCCGACTCTAAACAACTGCATCTTCTGGGGAAATCATGCTCTTTACTATACCAATAAAGATGACAGGGACACTGTTGATTATTATATGGGCTCGCAGATTTGGCTCTGGGGCGATGATTGCTCTCCAATATTTAACAACGGTGTGGTTCAATACGGTCTCGATTCAATTAACTCTTATAATCATATTCTTCCGGAAAATTATAATGATATGTTGGATGTGGATCCGTTGTTTGCTGATGAGCAAAATCATGATTATCAACTGCTTGCAAATAGTCCGTGCATCAATACAGGCCTTGCTGACCTCACAGGACTTTTCATTCCTGACACCGATTTGGCTGGCGGAATGAGAGTTGTCGGAGGCCGCATCGATATGGGTTGCTATGAATACGGAAATACCGGTGTGAACGATGTTGCCGTCGATGAAAACACCATGTCTGTCTATCCTAACCCGTTGAACGACAATGCATTCTGTGTTATAAATTTAACGAAAAGCAGCGATGTCGTTTTGAGGCTCGTCTCGCTTGACGGCAAAGAAATATATCGTGAAGATTGCGGTAGGTTTGATGCCGGTGAGAATCGTATCTCGCTTGACGGGATGATGAAGAATATTGGGAAAAGTAATAAAATGTATTTGTTGATTATTGACAATCAATGTGTTAAGATAATATACTAAAATGAATAAAATCATTGCAGATAACAAAAAGGTCATTTGGATTGCGTTTTGCATAGTTGCATTCGCAGTGATTACGCTGGTTTATTTTTCTCCTATCATGCAGGGTAAACGAATCAAGCAGCATGATATTGAGATGTATAAGGGAATGACTAAGGAAATCGTCGATTTCAGAGAGCAAACTGGCGAGCAGAGCCTTTGGACCAACTCAATGTTCGGCGGAATGCCGGCTTGGAACATTTCCGTACCGGTAAAGACAAATCTTTTCTACTATGTGCATCAGGTTCTGTCGTTGGGTTTGCCGAGTCCTTTGGGCAGCGTGTTCATTGCCATGTTGGGTTTCTTCATTCTCTTGTTGGTGTTGGGTGTCGGCATCGGAGCCAGTGCCATAGGTGCCATCGCCTACGGTTTCACTTCATACCTTTTCATCGTGATAGGGGCAGGACACAACACCAAAGCAATCGCAATGGCTTATATGGCACCGGTTCTTGCCGGCATCATCCTTGCATATAAAGGGAAATATCTGTGGGGCAGCGCTTTAACAGCCTTTGCCTTGGCGTTGGAACTGAAGGCTAACCATCTGCAAATAACATATTACCTCGTTTTTATCGTAGTCATTTATATAATTGCGGAGTTTATCATCAGCATAAGAGCCAAAAAACTTGACAGTTTCTTTAAAGCTTCGGCATGTCTGCTTGTGGCGGCTGTCTTTGCTGTGATGACGTGCTTCACTACGCTGTACGCCAACTATGAGTTCGGAAAAGAGACGATGCGTGGCAAGCCTGTCTTAACGAAAAATGTCGAAAATCAAACCACAGGTCTTGACAGAGACTACGTCACGCAGTGGAGCTACGGTATTGGGGAGACTTGGAGCTTGATGATTCCGAATGCAAAAGGCGGTGCGTCAGGATATATCGGCAACGATAATTCCGCTTTAGACAAATGCGATGCGCGCTTCCGTTCCACCATAGCGCAGCAAAATGCCTATTGGGGCGACCAGCCAGGTACCAGCGGGCCGGTTTATGTGGGTGCGATAACATGCTTGCTATTCGTTTTGGGACTTTTTATCGTGAAAGGCAGCTACAAATGGGTGCTTCTCGCCGCCACAGTGCTCTCGATATTGCTCAGCTGGGGCAAGAATTTCATGGGATTTACCGATTTCTTCCTTGATTACATCCCTGGCTACAACAAATTCCGCGCCGTCTCGATGACCTTGGTGATTGCCGAGGTATGCATGCCGTTGCTGGCATTCCTTGCCTTGGCAGAACTCATCAAAAACCCTGGTGCGCTTAAGCAAAACAAGAAATATCTGTATATCTCATTGGGAATCACAGGAGGACTTTGCCTGCTGTTTTATGCTATGCCGCAGACGTTTTTCAACTTCTTGAGTAAAGCTGAAGCCATGCAGTTCAAACAGCTGCAGGCCGGTCAGGATGGAGCGCTTTATGCCACCTTCGCCGAACAGCTTGAGATTACGCGTGTATCAATTTTCCGCCACGATGCGATACGCAGTTTCTTGTATATTTGCATTGCAGGAATTGTTATCTTGTTGGGCGTCAGTGGGAAACTGAACAAGAAATACATGTTCCCGATATTGGCGTTGTTGGTCGTTTTTGACATGTACACCATCGACAAACGCTATCTTAACAACAGTAATTTCATTGATAAACGCAAAACCGAAAAGCCGTTCACTTTGAGCGATGTCGACAGGCAGATTCTGCAGGATAAAGATCTTGATTATCGTGTTATTAACCTCACGGTGAGCACTTTCAACGACGCGAGCACCTCGTATTTCCACAAGTCGGTGGGCGGCTACCATGGTGCGAAGTTGCGTCGTTATCAGGATGTAATCGACCAATATCTGAGCAAACGTGATTTGAACTATTGGAAAGTTCTTAACATGTTGAATACCAAGTATATAATCTATCCGAAAGACAATACGAAAGTGGCTTCAAAGAATTATGAGGCTTTCGGAAATGCTTGGATTGCTTCTGAAATAAAGTGGGTGGCGACACCGAATGAGGAAATCGACGCCATCGCCGACACCGACGTGAGCAACGTGGCGATAGTAAACAATGAGTTTAAGGATGTTGTTGGAGATTTCAAAGCCTCACCTGCGGAAGGCACAATCACACTTGTTGACTATAAGCCAAATGAGCTTAAATACAGCTTCGATTCTTCAAAAGATGAAATTGTCGTTTTCTCCGAAATATGGACCAAGAAAGGTTGGACTATGTGGATTGACGGTGTTGAACGTCCGTTGTTCCGCGCCGATTACATTTTGCGCTCGGCAGTCATTCCGGCAGGTCAGCACGAGATAGTGATGCGCTATGAACCGAAGATATGGAGAATAGGGAAGACCCTCGCATTCTTCAGTTCGTTCATCGTCATAATGTTCGGAATAGGTGTCGTTGTCTATCCTTTACGAAAAAAGGTGTCATGATTTCTATAATTGTTTGTACATATAACCGCGACAAATACTTGTATGGTGCGCTGCAATGCATTGCTACCAATGGGTTTTCTGCGGATTCCTATGAGATAATATTGGTCAACAACAACTCCACTGACGATACCGAGAAGGAATGCATCAGGTTCCAATCCGATTATCCTGAGGTGAAGTTCCGTTATTTTTTAGAGACAGCCCAAGGCCTTTCGTTTGCGAGAAACAGAGGTATCAAGGAAAGCCGTGGCGAAATACTGCTGTTTTTGGATGACGACTCTTTTGTGCAAAAAGATTATCTCGTAAACCTCGTCAGGAATCTGAGAGACTATCCCGACGCCGATGCTTTCGGGGGGAAGATAACACCTTTGTTTGAATCAGGTGTCACACCTGAATGGTTGGCAAAATGGAATAAATCTTGGATCTCTGCCATTGATTTGGGCAATCGTGTCAAACTGTTCAAGAAAGGGAAATATCCTATCGGTGCCAATATGGGTATTAGAAGGTCTTGTCTTGAGGCTGTCGGCGACTTCAACACCAAGCTTGGCAGGAGCAGGAAAAACTTGATGGGTGGAGAGGAAAAGGATATCTTTAACCGCATCAGGAATCAAGGCGGCAAAATATATTATTTTCCTGACGTTGAGGTTCAGCATATCATCCCACCTTCAAGAACTACCAAAGAATTCATTTGCAAGATGGGTGAAGGCATCGGCATGAGCGAGCGTATACGCACTCTTGACATCTCACGTTGGAGTTACATGAAACGTCTTTTCATGGAGCTTGTAAAATGGGGCGGGACGCTAGTGTTATGGCTTGGCTTTGCCTTGAAAGGACAGTTCAAGAAAGGGAATATGTTGGTTGTATTCAGAAAAATGGTAACGAAAGGACTACTTACTCGCAGCTGTTGACAAAAAACATGAGGCAATTTTTTCACACGGAGAATGTTTTATCGTTTCTCCCCAGAATTTTTCCACAATCATTTTGCGCTGCGCTTCGTCAATTTTAAAATCGCCTTGTCCGATGCACTGGCACAGTTCGTCGAAGTTCATGGCTCTTTTCCCGACAACGTTTTCGTCAAACGGATAGAATAATTCCCTGTCCTTCAAATAATCATCATAATCATATAAATACAATATGACATCATGATTTTCCATAAGGATATAATCATACAGAATGGATGAATAGTCGGTGATTAACACGTCGGTATAAGGCAGTATCGGGTAGACATCTGTTCCGGAGTCTAAAAATATGATATTCTGATAATTTTTAATGTCAGATGTGTCGACACAGGTGTTGGCATGAGGCTTAAGCAGCAACAGCGAGTTGTTCGTTTTCAGTATGCCGTCCAACCTGTTCAAGTCGAAGCTCTGAACGAAAACATCCCGTTGTGAATCGCGCCATGTTGGCATATAGATGAAAACGTGCTTGTAAGTGCCTTTCACTATATCGTCAACCAATGTTTTAGTCAAAACCGGCTCATACTTGTTGATGTAATCTGTTCGTTCTTGTTCAGAGAACAGCAGAATCTCGTTACGTGGATAACCCAGTTCAAGGCAATGTTGTTCTGGAATACGGAAAGAACGGGAAAAAATATCGGAGAAAAATGGCGTTGACGACACCACGAAATCAGGCCGATGGAACGATTCCGGATGAAAATATCGTTCTTTTAGAGTTTTTTTCTTGTATCTGTCAGCCAAAGGACCCGAGGTGATTTCAAATTCAATGCGCTTCATAGGTAAGCCGTGCCATAGGTTAACCAATTTCGCATTTCCCGATAAGCAAAACATGATATCGGAAGAATAAGCGTTGAAAAACCAATATTTTGAGGTTAAAGCATGCCAAATTCCTTTTGGGGAAAGAATATAATACGCCACCAGGCCGTTTGCCTTGATGTCCTTTACTGTAGCTTTGCTGATGCTTAGCCAGGCGCACTTGATCTCAGGCAAATGCTCGGAAGCGTGGACAAACAGATATTTTGCATTGTCGTTAAAGGCGCCGCGGAAACTTCCAAAAGCCCATTTCTTTCTATTTCTTGGAAACAGAAAGGAGAAAGGATAAATACAATAGCATATTAGATAAGCAATGAATTTCATCCTTTTCAATCATTGCCAAAAGTCAAATTCAAAAATAACTCTGCGCACCAAAGTTGCCATTTTTGGTTACCCGACAACTTGTTCATTGGAATATCCTTACGGAACTCGCTCCGTGTAGGTCCTGTCCAGTCTTTGAAAATCATATCGACAGGGCGTGGCATCGGAATCTTTTTAGGAACCTCACGCTCAGGATATTTCATTTTGTATAAATCTCTGATGAGATATTTGGATTCACCGTTTCTGATTCGTTGAAGGTCTTTCGGTTCGGCCATTACCAAGTCTTCGTAAGGGTCGAAGTAAGGCAGTCCTGACGCATTAAACGCGTTCATGTATGAGCTATAACTCTCATTTGTACACAAATCATCCATGAATCCCTGAAAGTCTATGTCATCTTTCCCGATACGGTATTTCTCAAATGGTTCGTAGACGTATTTGGGATGTGTAAGGACCAATTCCGGATCCAAGGATATATAGCGATTCACAAACTCATCATATTTCCAATCTTTGCCAAGCAACTGATCCATGCCACCAAAAACATAGTCTGCTCCGTCTCCGATAATCATAAGTTCCACGCCGTCTGCTTGCGCTTGTTTGGCTGCCTTGTATATTTGCGGCTCGATAGAATGAACAGGACCGCATTTGTGTTTTGTAACGATGGGTGTGAATGCTTTATAATCGTCAAAAGAAATGTCGATAAGTTTTTGGTTGAGGCCATACTTTTCGGAATACTCTTTTGACCTCTTTATATCAGAGTCAAAAACCTCTGACTGTTTTGATACGAATGTATAGGCGTAGCTGCCCGGCTTCATATAAGAAGCCAGCACGGCACTGTCCATGCCTCCCGAAAGGAGAATGCCGATTTTTTTATACTTCCCATGAAGCCTGTCAAAATCACGCTGTATTTTTTCATCAATCTCACGGGCCGATTTCACAGCGGTTTTTTTGTCGTCAGGAATCGGTTCAAAGTTTTTATGGCACATTCCTTCGGCATAGTCAACACCGTCTTTATAGGTGTATCGGTACGCCATGTATGAACTCAAACAATATTCCTTGTCAATCATATGCAATATTATTTCACATCGTGCAAATCATGCTTGCGAACAGCATCCAATGCAGCATTGATCTTTGTGGATGAAATTCCCTTTGTGTATGGGAAATAAACGATTTTTATGCCTTCTTTGGCGAACTCTTCCTCGTATTTAATCCATTTTTCGGTTCCATACCAATCATCACCTACAAACAGGAATTTCGCGCCCAATTTCTTACAAGCCGTGAGTTTATCCATGTCATATTGAGGCACTGCGGCATCTACGTATTTACATGATCTCACGATCTCAATCCTATCCTCGAAAGGAATCATTGCCTGCTTGCCCTTATAGGCGACAAGCTCGTCCACAGTCACACCAACAACAAGTTTGTCGCACATACCCTTGGCATTTTTCAATAGGTTCAAGTGACCGATATGAAACAGGTCATACACTCCCGTGGTGTAACCGATAACCAACTGGTCTTTTGTGTTTTTCTCACTAATTTGGCTCATATTATTCATGATTACTGTTTTTAGCAATGAGTTCAAAATTATGTATTGTTTTGGCAATCTCTTTTTCGTCAGGCACAGTTCTCCAATCGCCGTAAATGTTGGTCAGAAAAGCGTCTACGTTGTTCGGTATGGATAACTGCAGTGATTCGAAATCCATGTCAACTACCGGAAACACCTCCGATTCCCACATGTAGTGCTTTGCCGGACCTTGTCCCAGGCCATAATGTATTTCTCCTTTTTTCCTGAACGCATTCAAAGGCCATGTCAAAGGAGTCAGACAGTGAAAAACCACCCACTGAAACTTCGTTACGACTTTCCTCAACCAATCATTTTTAATGAGATAAGTGTAATGAAGGAGGGCAACTCTTAACTTCGCGCAGATAAAAGAACGTATAAAACTGTTTTTATCAACACAAAAGATGTCAACTCCAACCCCTTTATACTTGTATAACTTACCGCGTTTCGGAAATGATCCTAACAAATTGCCTTTTTTTTCTCTAAACTTTGGAAAATCGTTGATATAATTGAAATCGGAAAGTCTGTCATGAAGCACATACTTTTCTGAATCTATATTTCTAAGAATTTTCAAAAGTTTGCGATAATCTTTTTTGAGCAGCGCGATATCCATGTCATCATCCCAGGGTATAAAACCGTGGTGTCTAATCGCTCCCAAAGCACTGCCGCCGGTCAGAAAATATGTCAAGTTGTTCTCTCTGCATATCTTGTCAAGGAACAAGACCTCTTTCAACATTTTGTTTTGCAAATTTCGCAAAGCCGACCCTTCGGGAGAGTATTTTTGTCTCAATTCCTCGTTGTTAATCATCATTCAAGTTTTTATAACGCGTTAGCGCCGCCGACAATCTCGATGATTTCGTTCGTGATGGCACCCTGACGCGCTTTGTTGTACGACAGGTTAAGATCTTTCAACAGCTCGGCGGCGTTGTCGGTGGCCTTAGTCATCGATACCATGCGCGCACCGTGTTCCGAAGTGAAACTGTCGAGCAAAATCTTGTATAATTGTAACTTTAATGAGTTGGGTATCAATGAATTTAGAATCTCTTCTTTCGATGGTTGGAAGATGTATTCTATTTCATCGACTGGTTTCTCGTCGTCTTTAGCGAGTTCCGCGCCGACTATTGGTAGGAACTGCTCCTTCACTAAAATCTGCGTGCCTGCATTCTTGAACTGATTGTAAATGAAGATGATACGGTCATATTTCTCTTCTGCAAAGTCGGCCATCAGCCTTTCTGCAAACGGTAACGCGTTTTCATACGAAAGTTTGTCGAGGAGTTCGTTCTCGTTGCCCGACACGCGATATTTCCTGAACCGCAGCGTTTCTTCAATCTTCTTGCTGATGCATAGGATGTCGACGTTTCCTTTCTCGTATTGGGCACTGTAATCGTTTTTCAACACGTTGAGCGTCTCACGCAGCACGTTGACGTTGAACACTCCGCATAGTCCTTTGTTGGATGCTACAGGAATCAAAAGAATCTTCTCGTCTTCCGGATTTTCCTTGTGAACCTTGGCATATACGCCTTCAG
This sequence comes from Bacteroidales bacterium, assembly GCA_017649945.1. Taxonomy (GTDB): domain Bacteria; phylum Bacteroidota; class Bacteroidia; order Bacteroidales; family F082; genus Limimorpha. The sequence goes on from JAGCFU010000092.1 coordinate 11,083, forward strand.
CGGATGCTTGCAACGACGATGAGAGACGCGACATTATCTCCTGAAGCTTGGAAGCATACGGACGCAACGCCAGAATCGCTGTCTGCGACTTGCGGAGCTTTGATGCCGACACCATCTTCATCGCCGAAGTGATCTGCATCGTCGAGTTTACCGAGTTGATTCGTGTCCTTACTTCCTTGAGATTTGCCATGATTATCAGTCTTTCTTAGTCATTGCGTTGATGATTTCTTCTGCCGCCTTTGTCATGATGGCTTTCTCGTTATCGCCGTAATTACCTGTGCGCAGCGCGTTCATTGTTTCTTTTTGTGTGGTGTTGAGCAGCGACAGATAACGTTTTTGGAACTCCGCCACCTGATTCGGCTGAATCTTTCTCAAAAGATTGTTCACGCCGCAGTATATGATTACCACTTCTTCTTCTACACGCAACGGCGACGATTGCGGCTGTATCAATATCTGTACGTTACGGCGTCCTTTGTCGAGCACAGCTTGCGTAGCTGCGTCAAGGTCGGAACCGAATTTCGAGAACGCCTCAAGTTCGCGGAACTGTGCCTGGTCGAGTTTCAACGTTCCTGCCACCTTCTTCATTGACTTGATTTGAGCCTTGCCACCGACACGCGACACCGAGATACCCACGTTGATAGCCGGACGGATACCAGCGTTGAACAGGTTCGTCTCAAGGAATATCTGTCCGTCGGTGATGGAGATGACGTTAGTAGGGATGTACGCCGACACGTCGCCAGCCTGTGTCTCGATGATTGGCAGTGCCGTCAACGAGCCGCCGCCTTTCACCTTGCCTTTCAAGCACTCCGGAAGGTCGTTCATCTTCGCTGCGATTTCGTCGTTGTTGATAATCTTCGCTGCACGTTCCAGCAAACGTGAATGCAGGTAGAACACATCACCTGGATATGCCTCACGTCCCGGTGGGCGGCGGAGAAGCAACGAGACCTCGCGGTATGCCACGGCTTGTTTCGACAAGTCATCATAGATGATGAGCGCTGCACGTCCCGTGTCACGGAAATATTCGCCGATGGCGGCGCCGGCAAACGGTGCGTAGTACTGCATTGCTGCTGCGTCGGAAGCGGTGGCGGCGACCACTATGGTATACGGCAAAGCACCATGGTCTTCAAGGCTTTGCACTATGTTGGCGACGGTGGAGCCTTTCTGTCCGATTGCCACGTAAATGCAATAAACAGGCTCGCCCTTGTCGTAAAACTCTTTCTGGTTGATGATGGTATCGATAGCAATGGCTGTCTTTCCTGTCTGACGGTCGCCGATGATGAGCTCACGCTGTCCGCGTCCGATAGGAATCATGGCGTCGATGGCCTTGATGCCTGTCTGCAACGGCTCGTCAACAGGCTTGCGGAAGATGACGCCCGGAGCCTTACGTTCCAATGGCATGTCAACGGTCTCGCCTTTGATTTCGCCCTTGCCGTCGATAGGCTGTCCGAGGGTGTTGATGACACGTCCGAGCAGGCCTTCGCCCACTTTCACTGATGCGATGCGGTGTGTGCAAACAACAGTGTCGCCCTCGTTGATGTTGCCGGCTTCGTTCAGAAGCACCACGCCGACGTTGTCTTCCTCGAGGTTCAAAACGATGCCCATAGCGCCGTTTTTCTCGAACTCCACAAGCTCGCCCGCCTCAGCGTCTCTCATGCCATAGACGCGCGCCACGCCGTCACCGACGTTGAGCACCGTGCCCTTCACATCAAGCGACGCCTCGTTCTCGAAGTTCGTCAACTCATCAAGCAAAATTGCTGATACCTCAGCGGGTTTTATTGTTCCCATATCTTCTTTTTTTAATATCCTTTAACATAAAGATTATCGTTGAATATCGACTGCAGGCTCTTCAGTTCATTCCGAATGCTCCTGTCGTACTGATAATCAAGATAATTGATGATGAAGCCTCCGATGATACTCTTGTCTATCTTGTTGATAATCACGACGTTGCCACTTACTTTGTCTTTTACAAAATAGAGAAGTTTATGCTGCGTCGGCTCATCAATTTTCACCGCGGTTGTTATCGTCACCTCGGCGATGCCTTTGTATTCGTTATAAAGTTCACGGTAAGTGACGAGAATCATCGGAATGATGTCCTGACGGTTCTTGTCGAGCATTAACGTGATGAATTTCAATGTGTTATCAGAGATTTTGTCTCCAAAAATCCTGCTGATGATGGCTTCTTTCTTGGCTTTCGGCAAAAACGGCTGAGACAGTATGTTACGCAACTCGCGATGGCTCTTGAGCGTCTTTGTGATGAGCTCGAGGTCAGCAAGTCCCTGTTCCGTCATGTTGTTTTTGATGGCGAAATCGAGGAATGCCTTGGCGTAGCGGCGTATCAGAAGTGTGTTTTTCATACTATCTTATTGATTATCAGTTTCTTCGATAATTTCGTTGATATAATTCAGTTGTGCCTCGTCGGTCGAAAGTTCTTTTTCGAGAATCTTCTCCGCGACTTTTATCGAGATGTTGGCGATTTCGTTCTTGATGTCGGTCATCGCCGCCTTGCGTTCGTTCTCGATGGTCTCTTTTGCCGATTCCACGAGTCTGTTTGTCTCATCTTTCGCCTTTTCCTTGGCTTCTTCGATGATTTTGTCACGGTATTGGCGGGCTTCGTTGAGCATGTTCTCGCGTTCCTCTTTGGCTTGCTTGAGCATCTCTTCATTTTTCGCCTGAAGATTCTTCATCTCCTCATGTGTGCGCTCAGCCTGTTCGAGTGCCTCGCTAATCTTCTGCTCGCGTGTCTTCAAAGCCTTGCCTATGACCGGAAAGGCAAACTTTGCCAGACAGAAGAAGACGATGCCGAAGGCTATCACCATCCAAAAGAAATACCCGAAATCAGGAGTTATCAATTCCATAATTCTAAATTCAAAGATTTAAAATTTAAGATTCAAAATTAAAAATTCAATCTTAGGTTGCAACCAACCGTTACAACCTAAGATACCTTCTCAACCAACAGCGACG
>JAGCFU010000027.1 GCA_017649945.1 Bacteroidales bacterium
GATTGTGTTCTCGCTGAACTCGTCAAACTGTTTCTGTTTCTCCGAATCGCTGTACCAAAAACCTTTCAAAAGGGCAATAAACTCCCCGGGATTCTCAATGTATTCTGAAACGGCCTTCAATTTGTCCTCTTTCAGAAGCTTGGAAAATCCTTTGATAATCCGGTCGCGTTTACTGAGTTTCTCTTCTTCCATTACAAAATGCAAAAATAGTAAAAAATATTAATGTATTGAAATGATTTTTTATGTAAATTTGCTTCGATAAATATGGAATATCATCAATTATTAACAAATCAAATTAACAACTATGAAAAAAATCTTTACTTTTATCTTTGCTATGGCGTTGAGTTTCAATGTGATAGCTCAATGTGGAATATCAACAGCCATTGATTTCACTGCTACAGACTGTCACGGAACAGAAGTTCATCTCTTTGATATCCTCGACGGTGGACAGTATGTGCTGATCGATTTCTTCTTCACCACTTGCGGTCCTTGCCAGCAGGCTACCCCGAAAGTTGTTGAGTCGTATTATGCTATGGGTTGCAACATGCACGACGTTTTTTACATGGAAATTTCCCCTTCTGATGGCGATGCTGCATGTCAAAACTGGGCAAATAATTATGGCGTTGAGTATCCTACAATCGGCAATTCAAGCGTTGGAGCACAAATATGCAACCAATATCAGATAGATGCTTATCCGACGCTTATCCTTATTGCTCCAGACCGTAACATTTTGATTCAGGACCTTTGGCCGATAAATAATGCCCAAACTATTATCACAGCACTTGAGAATCATGGCTTGCAGCAGCATGACTGTGAACCTGCTCCAATAGGTGAGGTGTCGTTTAGCGTAGATAGTATTAGCATGTCAATAGGTGGTTGCATTGAAGAGCCAGGAATGTTCACTATTTATAATGAGACAACAATCGATGTGACAATAGAGGATTATATGGCCTCACAATATAACTTTTTGTGCATGGATTCCAATTATATGATGGGTAATGATATCAAAGGCATGACAATAGCTCCATCTGACAGCCTTGAGGTTTATATTTATTTCGATGGTGTAAGATATTATGAGATCAACGACACGTTAAAGCTTGTGACTTCATTTGGAGAATATGAATTGCCGGTTGTAATTACAATGTATGAGGGAGTTGGTGAGGTTAGCACAAACAATTTCACTCTCTATCCGAATCCGGTCAACGATTTCCTGAAGATTAATGGCGAAAACCTCGGGAATGTCAGTGTTTTCAACGCTTTTGGTCAGAAGATAGCAGAATATATTGCCAGCGATGAATTGAATATCGCCACGTCAAATTATGAAAACGGCGTTTATTTCGTGAAGATTGGTGATAAGACCCAGCGTTTTGTTGTAACACATTAAAAATGAAGATTTTAGTTTTAAGGTCATCTTTTCAATCCGACGACTTTGTCAAGACGGAATATGCTGAATTGCTTGGCTCGTTGAAAGAGAAATGCAATGCGGAAATTACAATAATCGGTGAGGAAAATGCAGGGATTTGCCTTGGCGCGTCACTGCAAAATGCCGATTTTATCATGATTGCCACCGGTGGCGTGGAGAATCTGTTCAAAACCATATGGTCAACGGGTATGATGAAAACCACCACCCTGATTGCCGACGGTCGCAACAATTCGCTGGCGGCGGCATTGGAAATTTTGTCATATCTGTCAGAAAAAGGCGAGAATGGTAGTATTATCCATGGAACTAACGAAGAAATCGTGAAAAATGTGCTTGATATGCGTTTGGTTTCGTCGGAAATACCAGGACGTTCAGCTGTTTCATTGTTTTTTGGCACCCGGATAGGCTTGTTTGGCAAACCTTCCGATTGGCTGATTGCCAGCGGTGTCGACTACGACTATCTGTGTGAGTATTACGGAATACAGACTATAAATATTGATTTGCAACGTTTGATTGATGAGATCAAGGTTTCAGACCCATATTTGGCCATAAAAAAGATTTGTCAGGAAGAACGTCTTGATGCCATGACAATCCGTTGCTTTGATATCGTAAAGACTTGTAACACAACGAGTTGCTTGGCTTTGGCGAAACTCAATGACGAAGGAATAGTGGCAGGCTGTGAGGGCGACATGCAGACTCTGATGACCATGCTTCTCGCCCGAAAACTGTGTAACGAACCGGCCTTCATGGCGAATCCTTCAATCCTCACAGATAAAACCACCATGTTTGCGCACTGCACAGTGCCGTTGTCGATGTGTTATAGAACGACGATGCGTACGCATTTCGAGTCAGGAATCGGTGTGGCGGTGCAGGGCGACATGCCTCTGACAGATTATACCATCATGAAATGGGGCGGACGCCGTCTCGACAAGATGTTTGTGACGGAAGCTAAGGCCATAAAAAATGAGTACAGCAATCATTTTTGCCGCACTCAGATAACTTTCGATATCAACTTGAAGCCGTATCTTTTGAATCATTCCATCGGCAACCATCACGTCATCATCAAAGGATGCCATGCCGCGGAGATCAGGAGATTTATGAAGGAAAACGGAGTACAATAATAGGATAAGAAGGAGAAGAAGGATAAGAGGGATAAGAGGGATAAGAGGGATAAGAGGGAGAAGAAGGATAAGAAAAAGGATAAGGGATTGACTCTCTTATCCTTTTTTATCAGCGAAGCGTTTATCCTTCTTATCCTGATGTATTACATCATTCCTGGCATTCCGCCGCCCATAGGTGGCATCTGTGGTGCCGGGTTCTCCTCTTTGTGGTTGGAGACCACGCATTCTGTTGTCAGGAGCATGCCTGCGATTGATGCTGCGTTCTCGAGTGCCACTCTCGACACCTTCACTGGGTCGATGACACCGGTCTTGAGCATGTTCTCGTAAGTCTCGGTGCGTGCGTTGAAGCCGAAGTCGCCCTTGCCCATCGCAACCTTGTTGACGACCACTGAGCCTTCGAGGCCTGCGTTCTCGACGATCTGACGGAGAGGTTCCTCCAGAGCGCGTTTGATGATGCAGATACCAGTTGTCTCATCGTCGTTGTCGCCTTTCATCTTCTCCAAAGCCTTGATAGCTCTGATGAATCCGACGCCACCGCCTGGGATGATACCCTCTTCGATAGCAGCGCGTGTTGCGTTCAAAGCGTCTTCAACACGGTCTTTCTTTTCTTTCATCTCGACTTCTGATGCTGCGCCGACGTGGATGACTGCTACGCCACCTGCGATCTTTGCCAGTCTCTCCTGAAGTTTCTCGCGGTCGTAGTCAGATGTCGTTGTGGCGATCTGTGACTTGATCTGAGCTGCGCGGCCTTGGATGTTTTCCTTGTCACCGTGGCCGTTGACGATTGTTGTGTTGTCTTTTGTGACGGTGATCTTGTCGCAGCTTCCGAGTTCTGCCAATGTGGCATCTTCAAGACGGTAGCCTTTTTCCTCGCTGATGACGGTGCCGCCTGTGAGGATGGCGATGTCTTCGAGCATCTCTTTACGTCTGTCACCGAAGCCAGGAGCCTTGACGGCCACGACTTTCAATGAGCCGCGTAAGCGGTTGACAACCAATGTTGCAAGAGCTTCGCTGTCGATGTCTTCAGCGATGATCAGCAATGCGCGGCCTGTCTGTAATGTCTTCTCCAACACTGGGAGGAGGTCTTTCATCACGCTGACTTTCTTGTCATAGATGAGGATGTATGGGTTGTCGTATACAGCTTCCATCTTCTCTGTGTCGGTGACGAAGTAAGGTGAGATATAGCCGCGGTCGAACTGCATACCTTCGACGACGTCGACGTATGTCTCGATACCTTTTGAGTCTTCCACTGTGATGACGCCTTCTTTCTTCACCTTGCCCATTGCCTCAGCGATGAGTGAGCCGATTGTTGAATCGTTGTTAGCTGAGATTGTAGCGACCTGCTGTATCTTCTCGTTGTTATCGCCGATGATTTCGCTCTGTTGTTTCAGTGATTCCACGACTTTGGCGACTGCCTTGTCGATACCGCGTTTGAGGTCCATCGGGTTGGCGCCTGCGATGACGTTTTTGAGGCCTGTTGCCACTATTGACTGTGCCAACACTGTAGCTGTTGTGGTGCCGTCACCTGCGAGGTCGTTGGTCTTCGATGCGACTTCCTTCACGAGCTGTGCGCCCATGTTTTCAATCGGGTCGGCGAGTTCGATTTCCTTTGCCACTGTCACGCCGTCCTTTGTGATATGAGGAGCGCCGTATGATTTCTCGATAATGACGTTGCGACCTTTAGGTCCGAGGGTCACTTTCACTGCGTTTGCCAATGCGTCGACGCCTTTTTTAAGACCGTCGCGTGCATCAAGGTTGAAAATTATATCTTTTGCCATGTCTTTGATTTTTAATTATTTACAAAATTAGATGATTGCTATAATATCGTTTTCACGCATAATCATGTAGTCTTTTCCGTCGAGGTGGAACTCTGTTCCTGCGTATTTGCCGTAGATGACTGTGTCGCCAACTTTCACTGTGACAGGGTTGTCTTTTGTGCCAGGACCGACGGCCACTACTGTGCCTTGTTGAGGTTTCTCTTTTGCTGTGTCAGGGATGATGATTCCACTTGCTGTTTTCTGTTCTGCTACAGCCGGTTCAATAACGACGCGGTCTGCCAAAGGTTTGATATTCAATTTTGTCATGATATTATGTTTTTATTGTTATTTTCTTGTGTTTCTTTATTCATCAAAAATCATTCCAAACGCTGTTTTTGTCTGCCAAAAAAACAAAAAATGTCAGAATGTATGACATTCTGACATTTTTTTTGTCTTGCTTATCGGATTACTCTGCAACTTCTGCGTCAGCTGCTGCCTCGACAGGAGCTGTTGGCATAGCGTTCTCGATTTGGTTGCGCATCTTGGTGTCAGCTTTACCTGCGCCCTGGATGCCACCCTTTGGAATGGCGATGCTTGATGCAAGGCAGAACAAAACCAAGAGGACAGCGAGAGTCCATGTGGTCTTCTCAAGGAAGTCTGTGGTCTTGCGGACGCCGAGAATCTGGTTATGTGATGAGAAGTTAGAGGCCAATCCGCCACCTTTTGAATTCTGAACTAATACAACCAACATCATCAAGAAACTGACGATAAGGATTAATACTGAAACTGTTACGTACATCGTCTTAAAAATATTAATTGTTTAACTTATTTTTTAACACATTAATTTGAGCCGCAAAGATAATACTTTTTTCTGGATATTTTAATTTTAATTTTTCATAAATTGAAATTGCCTTTTCAAAATACCCTTGTTTCTCGTAAATCATTGCTAATGTTTCACTTACGATATTTTCTTGGTCGATTACAGACTCTTGAGCGGCCGTCATAGGATTGAAAAATTCCTGTTTTGGACGTGAAATTGACGGATTTTCAGCGATAAATTTGTCGATAATTTCTGCTTTTGACAGTTTTTTTTCTTCTCTTTTCTGCGATTTTTTCGCTTTCTCAAGTTCTAAAATCTTATTTTCGATGATGGCTTTGAGTTCGTCGAGAGTTTTCTTTTTCTCTTCTAAGAGTGCCATCTCTTTGTTAAGGTCTTCTATGGTGGCCACGTATTCATCCGGAAGCTGGGTGCATAGTTTGCGTAGCACGTTTCTGTCAGGTACCATTGCTGCCGCGGTTCTGACCTGCTGTGTCGTTCGTTCGTGTCCGCAACGTTTCATGCCTACGGCAAGCAGCACCTGACCCACTGTGAAATACGGATACTCAATCACAAGTGCCTCAAGCTTGCTAACATCCTTATTGTCAATCATTTCCGGATGTTCTATTAACCGTGTCAACCTGTTGTTATCCAAAGTTTACCAATTTACGACAGCTTTGTTAAAAATGTCATCGCACAATTTCTCGCAGATGGATTCCATAAGCTCGTCCTGCACCGAGCTGAGGTCCTGATTGCTTGGATAATCTTCGTATTGTGAAAATCTTTGTTCAAAGTTCTTCGAGTCATCGTAAATGTTGATAAATCTTACGTTCACCGTTATAGTCAGGCGGTTCAGAGACGCTTTGTCGACTGTGATTGCGGTGGGTGAGATTTTATAATCCACTATTTCTCCTTCAATGGCGAGGTCGCCGTTAATCGGGACTTCCTCGAGCGTGGTCTGATTCATGAAATAGTCACGCAAGGTGTTGGTGATAATTTCGCTCAGCAGAGGATTAACCAGATTCGCAGTGTTGTTGAAGTGCTGGATGGACACGGTTTTAGCTTCTGCCGGAATACTCGCTCCAGTGAACGAATATATTCCGCAGCCAGTCAGCATAAAAGCCGCTATTAATATTAATAAGGTGTTAATTTTTCTTATCATCAAATATTAATATTGTATTCCTTTATTTTTCTATACAATGTCCTCTCGCTTATGCCAAGCTCTTTTGCAGCGTCTTTGCGTCTGCCGCTGTATTTTCGTAACGCCTTGATAATCACCTCATTTTCCTTGTCTTGCAACGACAAACTGTCGGTCGTCGATTTCTCTTGAAGATACTCGACTTCAGCATCTTGTGTGGTCTCGTAATCCACCAGGTTCGGGTTGTCGACATGGTTGATGACGGTTGCCTTGATAGGTGTGATGTTTTGTCCGGATGTCAGCTCGTCGACGGTTTTGCGGAGCTCGGTGATGTCTTTCTTCATGTCGAACAAAACCTTGTAAAGGATGTCGCGTTCGGAGATGGAGTCTGCCTTGCTTTCGTCTTTGAATATAGCCGGCAATGCTGTTTGTGCCGGCAGGTAGTTCAGCAGTATTTCAGGAGTGATAAGTCGCTCTTTCTCAATGATTGATATTTGTTCGGTGACGTTTTTCAGTTGACGTATGTTGCCGTCCCAGCGGTAGTTTTCAAACATCGCAAGGGCTTCCGGTGTGAGTTGCACAGCAGGAATGCGGTATTTTTCAGCGAAATCTGAAGCGAACTTACGGAACAGCATTTTGATGTCGTCTTTTCTGTCGCGCAGAGGCGGGATATGAATCGGGACGGTGTTGAGACGGTAGTAAAGGTCTTCGCGGAAACGTCCTTTTTCTATTGCTGTCGGGATGTCAACGTTTGTTGCGGCTACTACGCGCACGTTGGTTTTCTGAATCTTCGACGAGCCTACTTTGATGAACTCGCCGTTTTCGAGAACTCTCAACAGTCGGGCTTGTGTCGCAAGCGGCAACTCTCCGACTTCATCAAGGAACAATGTGCCGCCGTCAGCGACCTCGAAATAACCTTTTCTGGTGTCGTAAGCTCCTGTAAATGAGCCTTTTTCATGACCGAACAACTCCGAATCGATGGTGCCTTCCGGAATGGCGCCGCAGTTGATGGCGAAGTAAGGGCCGTGTTTGCGGACGCTGTTCTGGTGGATTATCTGCGGAAACACGTCCTTACCGGTGCCACTCTCTCCGTTGATGAACACGGTGAGGTCGGTGGCAGCAACCTGAACCGCCACTTCAATGGCTCGGTTCAGGTTAGGATCGTTGCCGATAATGCCGAATCGTTGCTTAATCGATTGAATATCAATCATCTCAATGTCGCGTTAAGTTGTTGCTCTATGGCTGACTGGATTCTTGCCATGGTCTTTTCGATGACCTTGTCGGTCAAAGTCTTCTGTTTGTCCTGCAAAGTGAAACTGACAGCGTATTGTTTCTTGTCTGCCGGAATCTTGTCGCCTTCGTAGATGTCGAACAGATTCACTGCAGTCAAGATATTGCGTTCTGTTGCGAATGCCAGACTCCTGATTTGTGCGAATGACACGTTCTTGTCCATGACGAGGGCGAGGTCGCGGCGCACGCTCGGGAACTTAGGCAATGCCTCGAAACTGATGGTCTTCAGGCCTTTCACTGCTTTCAAAACTGCATCCCAGTCGAAGGTGGCGTGATAGACTTCTTTCTTCACGTCGAACATCTTCAAGGTCTTGGCGTTGATTTTGCCTAATGTCACCAACTTATTGTTATTCAATGCATAAGCTATTGAATAATCGTAATGCGACTCAGTGCCTTCGGTCATCTCGAGGCTGTCGGTGTTGATGCCGAGTTTGTGGATTATGCCGAGGACATATTTCTTGAGGTCGTAGAATGAGAGGCTTTGCGCCCTGCTGTTCCACAGTTCGTCTTTGTCGTTGCCGGTGATGAGCAAGTCGAGACGATAATTCTCAGTGTAAGGGTTGAGAGGCTTTTCAACGGTTTGTTTGTTTTCTGCGTTGAAGAAATAGACGTTTCCGAACTCAAAGAACTTCATGTCGAAACTCTTGAAACTTTGGTTGCGTGCGATGCTCTCGAGACCGCCGAACATCAGCGACTGGCGCATCACGTCAAGGTCTGAGCTCAATGGGTTCATAATCTTGAGGTTACGAGCCTCATCGAAGCTGTTGAGTTCCTTGGTATATGCTGATTTCGTCAATGAGTTGTTCATAATTTCGTAGAAACCGTTTGCAGCGAGGAAGATAGAAATCTCTTTCTGAATCTTCTCCTTGTCAGGTTTTACGTTGACGTTGAGGCTCGCGTTGATTTTTGTAGGGATAGCGATGTTGTCGTAGCCGTAGATGCGGAGGATTTCCTCGACGAGGTCGGCTGGACGGTATACATCGACTTTGCATGTCGGGACATCCACTGTGACGTATGCGTCGGTGAGTTCAACCACTTGACAGTCAAGGTCTTTGAGGATGTTGACAGCCGTATCTTTCTCTATATTCTGACCGGCGATTTTGTTGAGATAATTGAATTTCAGCTGTACGCGTACAGGGGTGAAGTCGCCGTTGACGACGTCTTTCACTTCTGAAGAAACGGTGCCGCCTGCAAGTTCTTTCACTAACAATGCTGCGCGTTTCAATGCGTAGAGTGTGATATTCGGGTCGCATCCGCGTTCATAACGGAAGCTCGCATCAGTCTGGAGGCCGTGGAAACGCGCTGTCTTACGGATTGAGGTCGGGTTGAAGTAAGCGCTCTCGATGAATACGTTTTTCGTTTCTTCTGTCACGCCTGAATCGAGTCCGCCGAACACGCCGGCGATGCACATAGGCTCTTCGGCGTTGCAAATCATGAGGTTGGTGTCGCTGAGTTTACGCTCGATGCCGTCCAAAGTTGTGAACGGTGTGTTTTTCGCGAGGCATTTCACAATGACTTTCTTGCCTTTGATTTTGTCGGCGTCGAAGATATGCATCGGCTGTCCGACTTCCATCAAGACGTAGTTCGAGATATCGACGATGTTGTTAATTGAACGGATACCTACTGCTTCGAGGTGGTTTTTGAGCCATGCCGGTGAAGGGCCTACCTTCACGCCGCTGACTGTGACGCCGCTGTATCGTGGGCAGTTTTTGGTGTCTTCCACGATGACTTCGATGTTGTTATTGGTGTTTTCCACCTTGAAAGCATCCACTGAGGGGCGTTCAATCTTATATTGACGAGTGTTATTCTTGTGGTTCAGGGCAGCCACGAGGTCGCGGTCGCATCCGATGTGTGATGTGGCGTCGGAACGGTTTGCTGTGAGGCCTATCTCATAGGTAAAGTCCTCTTCCACAGGGAAATAGAACGATGCCGGTTTGCCCACTTCGTAGTTATCCGGGAGCACCATTATGCCTTCGTGAGAAGTGCCGAGTTGGAGTTCGTCTTCGGCGCAGATCATGCCTTCCGACACCTCGCCGCGGATTTTGCCTTTCTTGATGGTGAAACTCTCGTCGCCGCTCCACAGCTCGCAACCTATTGTTGCCACTAAAACTTTCTGTCCGGCTGCCACGTTAGGAGCGCCGCACACGATATGCAGAGGCTCAGCTTCGCCTACGTCGACGGTGGTGATGTGAAGATGGTCGGAATTCGGATGGTCGATGCAAGTCAAAACTTTTCCGACGACGACGCCTTTCAAGCCGCCTTTCACCGATTCGTAACGTGTCATGTCTTCAACTTCGAGACCTGTTCCGGTCAACGTTTTTCCAAGTTCTTCAGCCGGTAAATCGCACTGAACGTACTGCTTAAGCCAATTATATGATATTTTCATTTTATAAAAAATTAATCTTGCAAAGATACAAAATTCTGACAAAATGTCAGGTATTTTTTAAAAAATTCCTGGAATCCTTAACCATTCCCTCGCTTCGGCGCAGGTTCTCTCCACGTCGGCGACGGTCTTAGGTATCGGTTTGCCCAGAATTCTGTTGCCTGTCTCGGTGATGAGGAGGTCGTCTTCGATGCGGATGCCGCCGAAGTCTTTGAATGTCTCGAGCTTATCGTAGTTGATGAAATCTTTATGTTTGCCTTCGGCTTTCCAGATGTCGATGAGGGTAGGGATGAAGTAACATCCTGGCTCGTCGGTGATCACGAAGCCCGGTTTCAGCACCTTGCCGCAGCGGAGGCAGCTGAAGCCTTGCTGTGTGGAGCGTGGGGTTTCTTTGTTGTAACCAACGTTTATCTCGCCGAGACCTTCCATGTCGTGCACGTCCATGCCGAGCATGTGGCCCAGGCCGTGAGGCTGGAACAGGAAGTGTGCGCCGACTGCCAAGGCGTCGTCAACGTTGCCTTTCATGAGGCCGATGCCTTGCAAGCCCTCGATGAGCGTACGTGCCGCGAGTTTGTGCATCTCCATATATCTCATGCCTGGCTTAGTGTTCTTCGCCACTTCAGTGTTGGCTTTCAAAACGATTTCGTAAACGTCACGCTGGCGTGAGTTGAACTTACCGCCGACAGGTGTGGTACGTGTGAAGTCGCTGGCGAGGTAGTTTCCGGTCTCAGCGCCGCAGTCGCAAACCATCATGCGGCCTTCTTTCAGCACGTTGCCGTGGTTGTGGTTGTGCAATGTCTGACCGTCCATGCTCACGATGTTAGGGAACGACACGATGCCGCCTCTCGCGATGGCGATGCCTTCGATGGTGCCGCTGATCTCCTGCTCGATGACGCCTGGCTTACACATTTTCATGGCCGTGGTTTGCATGTAATATGCTGTGTCGGCCGCGTATTCCATCTCCTTAATCTCAATATCACTCTTGATTTCGCGCAAGCTCACGATAGCTTCAATCAACAGCTGGCTCACGTAGTTTTTCACCTCACCGGTGCATATATCCATGAAGTTTGCAATCTTGATGGTCTGGTCGCCACGGTAAGGCGGTGTGATGTGAATCATGCGGCCTTTTTCGACGGCTTCACGGATATATTCCGGGAAGCGGTTGATGTCGCGGCAGTCTTTGATGCCAATCATGTCGCCTTGTTCCTGCAACGACGGCAGTGGACCGCACCAAATCACGTCGTCGATGGTCACTTCCTGACCGAAGAGGATGTCTTCGCCTGATTCAAAGTCGATGACACCGACCAAATCCGGGTGGTTGAGACCGAAGAAATATGCGAAGTTGCTGTCCTGACGGTAATGATAGGTGTTGTCAGGGTAGTTCATTGACGCCTCGTCATTAGCCACGAAGAAAGCGATGCCTTTATTCATCAGCTTTTTCAGGGCTGCTCTGTTTTTTACATAGAATTCTTTTGTGAACATAGCTTTATATTTTGAATTATTATTTACAAAAACGCGTATTTTAACATGAATAAAACCGCTAAAATATATAATGTCAGATTCAGTTTCTTGAATTTTCCGGTTAGGACGTTTATCATCACGTAGGTAATGAGTCCAAGAAGTATTCCGTCGGCTATGCTATATGCTAACGGCATGATTATCAATGTGATAAATGTTGCGATACCTTCGGAATAATCTTCAAAATCGATGTCTTTTAATTGTGTTATCATGAACACGCCGACGATGATAAGTACCGGTGCTGTCGCTGCGTTTGGAATAGCCAGGAAAATAGGGGAGAAGAGCATCGCGAGGATGAAACATACCGCTGCTGTGAACGCTGTGAGTCCCGAGCGTCCGCCTGCCGCTATACCCGATGCGCTCTCGATGAAAGTGGTCGTGGTGCTGACGCCGAGACACGAGCCTGTGATGATTGCGGCGGAGTCGGCGAAGAACGCTTTTTTCAAACCGACGGGGTTGCCGTTTTTGTCAATCTCACCGCATTTCGTGGCGACGCTGACGAGAGAGCCGATGGAGCTGAACAAATCGATGGAAAGGAACATCAACACGAGTTTGAACATGTCGGCACTCAACACATTGTTCCAGTCGAATTTGAAAAGAATAGGCTCGATGGACGGTGGAGTGGAGATGAACCCGTTGTAATGTGTCACTCCAAGCGGAATGCCTATAACCGTAGTTATGAGGATGCCCCACAGAAGCGCGCCTTTCAACTTGAAAATCATAAAGACAGCGCATAATATAAGGCCTAAAAGCGCCAGACTTGTGTGCACGTCGTTGAGTGTTCCGATGGTTACCAAAGTGTCTTTACTCGGTACTACCAGACCCGAATTTTGTAATCCGATGAATGCAATGAACAATCCGATGCCTGGAGCTATTGCGTTTTTGAGAGATTTCGGTATCGCGTTGACGATAGCCATCCTTATTCCGGAGACGGTGAGAATGAAGAAAAGTATACCTTCGATGAGGATGGCTGTGAGTGCAAACTGCCACGAATATCCCATGTTGATACACACGGCGAACACGAAAAACGAGTTCATGCCCATGCCGGGTGCCATCACAAACGGACGTTTTGCATAGAAAGCCATCAGGAGTGTGCCGATGGCGGCGGCGAGGGCAGTGGATGAGAACACAGCCTTCCCGTCATAGCCCATTCCTGCAAGATTGCTGAAGATAAACGGATTCACGGCAAGGATGTAACACATCGTCAAAAACGTGGTTAATCCTGCCAAAATCTCAGTCTTGACAGACATTGTAGAAGAGTCGAATCCGAAAAGTTTCTTCAGCATAATTATTTTAGAAAACCCATTTCAAGCCGAGGCAAGGTGAGGCGTTGAAGCCTTTGTTGTCTACCAGTTCTTTACGCCAAGCGCCTGCGAAGTTATATGCTAACTCGATCTCGCCACCGAGATGCAGGTTGTCGCATCCGAAGTGCTGACCGATATTGTACCAAACCTGTGGCTCGCTGATGAAGACGCAAGAGGTCTTGTCGTTACCCCATACGAGTGTCTCCCACCAGAAATCGGCGAAACCGCTGAAAGCGAGACCTTTAATGCCGGCGAGGTCCTTGATTCCCCAAACGATAGTGAACTGCATCGGGACATCCTGATCGGCCTTTGCAATGGTTTTGTACAACACCTCAAGTGTCAAGGTGTATCTGAAATCTTCTGAATGCAACAAATACTCAGCACCGAAGAGCCATGCATTGTTGGCAAACTGACCGCCGTTCCATTCGACGTGAGCGCTCAAATCACCGAGTGCGGTGTTTTTCCAGAAGTTGAGGCCACGTGCAATCTCAGTGTAATAACCTGTCGGAGCGTCACTCTCTGTCGGGTGATAGATATCGGTGAAGAAGAACGTGCTTCCCCACTTATCCATGTTGAACATTTCCAAAGTGGTTGTCAGATGCTCACGGTTAAAATCGTACTGTTCCTGAATGTTGACCTGTGCCTTTGCACATAATGCTGTAGCGATGAAAGCTACGATGAATAATAATTTTTTCATGATATGATTTTATTTTGTTATGTCGTTAATTTCAATTGCCAAATCACCGAAGAGGTTGACCGGTTCACCTTCAGTGATTAAGATGTCGTCTTCGAGACGGATGCCGATGCCTTCCTCGCGTATGTAGAGCCCCGGTTCGCATGAGAGAATCATGCCCGGTGCGAAAGGCTCGTATTTGTCAAGGTTGTCGTGGCAGTCGAGACCGATGTGGTGTGCCATGCCATGCATGAGGTATTTTCTGTACAGCGGCTTCTCCGGATCTTGGTTTTCAACGTCTTTCTCAGTGAACAGACCGAGTTTTATCATCTCTTTCTCCATCAACTGATAAGTCGTCCGGTTGATTTTGTCGATTGTGCCGCCAACCTTGTATAGTTTCGTTATTTCTTTTTTCACTTTCAGAACGGCCTCGTAACATTCTTTCTGACGTGGCGTTAACTTGCCGTTAATCGGGATGGTGCGGCTCAAATCTGAGGCGTAGTTTTGATATTCGCAGCCCATGTCGAAAAGAAGTAACTCGTTGTCGTTCAAGATGCTGTCGTTTTTCGAGTAGTGCAAACAGCAGGCGTTTTTGCCTCCTGCCACTATTGGATGGAATGCGTGACCTGATGCGTTGTTCATCTTGAAGATGTATTCCATCTCGGCCTGCATTTCATATTCGTAACGTCCCGGTTTCACGGTCTTCATGCAATGCAGGAAGGCTTTTCCTGTGATGTCGCAGGCGTGTTTTATGATTTCAATCTCCTCTTGAGATTTTATCTTGCGCAGTTTGTTGAGAATCGTTGCCGAACGGTCGAAGGTGTGTAGCGGATACTGATTCATTATCTCTTTCACGAAACGGTCTTGAATCGTCGACACTTTTGTCTCGAAACGTGAGTATTCGTAAAGGTTGAGATATACCTTTGAGCTGCTGAGTATCAACTCTTTAAGCAGGTCGTTGAAGCTGTCGGCATACATCACGTTGTCGCAACCTGATATTTCCTTGGCTTGTTTTGCGTCGAGCATCTCGCCACGCCATATTGCTTTTGTCTCGCTGTACGGTTCGATGAACAGGATTTCGCGCATCGAAGGGTTCGGATGGTCGGGATATAATATCAAAAACGCCCCCTCGCGGTCGATGCCGGTGAGGTAGAAGAAGTCAGAGTTCTGCCGGAAAGGATAACACTGGTCGCCATTGCGCGGCATCTCCTCGTTGGCTGTAAACACAGCAAGAGCGCCTTTTGTCATCATCGAGGCGAAATTCCTGCGATTTCTGACAAAAAGCGCACTGGGTATCTTATTGATAGACATTTCGTTTATTACAATCCTAAACTGATTAGTTTAAATCCTAATGTAACCGTAAACATGTTTTGTTTTGTGGCATCCAAAACAAATGACTCGCCTTCAATTACTAAGCTTTTCTTATCGATGATGTTGGTCAAAGCGAAGCTGTAGTTGATGTCGAGAGTGAACCAAAGCACGTCAATACCCACGTTGACGGCGCCACCCCATGTCATGTTGTTGGCATCGGCTTTTACCTCTTGATTTGCGTGGTTGATTTCTTTTTTCTGGTTGACGACAAAATACATCACAGGGCCGACATTGCCTCTAAGTTTGAAGAACTTGAAGTCGAGGAACTGATAACCCAAGAAGATCGGCACTGCGAGATTTTGCTGGCTGAATTCCAGTCTTGGATTGAAATCCATCAGATCAGTGCCTTTGAAATTGTACACCTGACCGCTCTTGAACCACAATAATTCCGGTTGGATAATGAAATTCTTGATTGTGAAACGTCCGAACAAACCAAGTGTCAAATGTTCGTCGAAACCTGTTTTGATATCAGCCTTGTCGAGTGATAATGAAGCGGTTTGGTAACCGACTTTTGGTCCGATATGAATACCTAAACCTTCAGCTTTTGCCATATTGGCGAAAAGTACGATTGTTAAAATAAGTAATAATTTTTTCATAGCTATTAAAAATTTATTATTTTTGCAAAGATATTTAAAATAATCAAACGAACAACAAAATATGAAAAAGAATTTTTACATCTTGGTTTTCGCGATGATGCTGTCTTTCGTCGCTTCAGCGCAACGCTTTGAATATCAGTTGGGATTGAAAGGCGGTTTGGGTTTCGCATTTTTAGGCTCAAATGATGACAATATAGTTAATAAGGATAATGGACTCTGTTACAAATTCGGCTTTACCGGCGTTTATTATTTCTATGAAAACTACGGCATAACGAGCGGTTTTAATATCATCGGGCATGATGTTTCGTATAAACTCAAAATTGCAAATACAGAGAATCCTGAGAGTTACAGTATAGTTTCAAGGAATCTTAAAAACACTTATTGTCAGGTTCCTATCTTGCTGAAGATGAGGACAGATCCTTTTGCCGACAGATACCGTGTTTTCGGCGAGATTGGTTATGGTTTGAATTTCTTTGTATCTGAACAGGATAAATACGATTCTAATCATAGTTACCGCGATGTCTGCAGCTCGTTCATCCTGCATCTTGGCATGGAAATGGAGGTGCTTAACAGAAGCACGCTGTTGTTTAGCATAGGATACGACAAATTCTTCTCAAATCTGATGTCGTCGGGCAATGAAAAGATGACTTTGAGTAATGTGTGTTTTGAAATCGGATTTTTGTTCTGATGAAGATAACTTTAGCGCAAATTCAGTGCATTGCCGGCGATATTGACGGCAATGTGGCAAAGATAGTGGAGGCGGCTCACAAGGCAAAAGCCTCTACTTTGGTGATATTTCCTGAGCTTTCCGTGAGCGGGATGTGTCCTGCCGCGATGTTCAAGACCCCTGGTTTTGTTGATAAATGCGAACAAGCTTTAGATAAGATAGCCGCTGAATGCGAGAATATAGGCGTGCTTGTCGGATGTCCTGTCGGGAAATTCAACGCGGCGGTTTATATGTTTCAAGGACAACGCAAGGTGTTCAAAAAGAAATACTTAGAGGATTCCGAACGCGGTGTTTTCGAGCCTTCAGATGAGGATGCGCTTCTGCAAATCGGTTGTCATAAATATGCCGTGACTATCGGGCGTGACCTTAAAAACACAAACGATGACGAGTTTTTGCTTCAGAACCGCATGGACGAGCTGATGGCTCTCAAACCTGACGTGATTATCAATATTGGTGCTGAAAAATGCGGCGTGAACCAGTCAAAAGTACGGCGTAACACGTTGAGACAGAATGTGTTGAAACATGAGATTCCGTTGGTGTTTGTGAACAACGTTGCATCAAAAAAAGAAGCCACCTATGACGGCGGCTCTATGATTTTCGGGTACGAAAGCTATGTTGTGGCCTCCGCTCCTTTCTTCGAGGAGACAGTGATGGACGTCAACCTTGAATGTCTCATCTCGATGAAGCACGAAGACGAGCAGCAAGACTACGTTTTATAACCTTTCGAGGGTATTTTCAATAAGTTTCTCGACGTAAGGATGATAGTCGGCGGAGAACTTCTCCGTGACGCGGTTTGCTATTGCCACACAGATGGTCAAGCAGTTGTGTCCCAACATCTTACCGAGGCTGAACAATGCCGACGACTCCATCTCGAAGTTACAGACTTTCCAACCGTTGTAATTGAACTTCTCAATGTCAGGGTTGATTTGCGGGTATGTCAACTCGAGGCGCAGTGAGCGGCCTTGTGGTCCGTAGAAACCTGGTGACGTGGCGGTGATTCCCTGATGATAACCTGCTGTGAGACGGTCGAAAAGCTCTTTTGAACTCTCCACGAGGTAAGGTTTCGGGAGGTCGGTAGGATATTTCATGTCACGGATGAACGCATCGGTCATCTCCTTGTTAATCACTTCGTTATGTTCCTTGTAGAAATATGCGAGGCCGTCGAGTCCGATGGCGTAACGTGATGCGACGTAGCTGTCTTCAACGCCAATCTCAGGCTGTAAGGCGCCGCAAGTGCCAAGACGCACCATGTTGAGCGTGCGATGTTCTGTCTTTGGCGTGCGTGTCTTGAAGTCAATGTTGGCAACAGCGTCGAGTTCATTAACCACGATATCGATGTTGTCGGTGCCCATGCCCGTCGACAGTGCTGTGATGCGTTTGCCTTTGTAAGTGCCGGTGTGCGTCACGAGTTCACGGTTCTGACGCTTGTATTCTATGGTGTCGAAATGCTGGGAGACCATTGCCACACGGTCAGGATCGCCAACCAAAATGATATTGTCGGCGAGCATCTCCGGAAACAGATTCAAATGATATATGGCTCCTTCGTTGTTGAAGACGAGCTGTGAGCCTGGTATGGGTTTAGTGTTCATAGTCAATGAATTGTTAAATTTTTTTTGCAAATGTAGGCATTTTTTTGCAAGTTGTGTTAAAAATTGTTAAAAATGAAAAACGTAAAATATTAATGTTTAATTTTGTAACGTTTTATGATTGAAAATGTTGTTTTTATAAGGAAAAATGAAAAGAGATAACGATTTTGTAAAGGCTAAAATCATCTCAATAGGTGACGAACTGCTGATTGGACAGGTGGTGAACACTAATGCCGCTTGGCTTGGTAACATATTGACAACCAATGGAATAGAAGTTATTTCCACTTTGACCATAGGTGATGGCGAGCGTGACATCGTTGAGGCTTTGGATGCATGCTCGGATGTTGAAATCATCGTTATGACAGGAGGCTTGGGACCTACCGCCGACGACATCACGAAGCCGACGCTGTGCAAATATTTCGGTACGGAATTGGAATTTTGTCAGGACGCTTACGACAATGTGATGAGCATCTTTAAAAAACGCGGTTATCAGATGACCGAGCGTAACCGTGGGCAGGCGTTCATTCCGAAGTCGTGCACATATATCCCGAACCGTTATGGCACAGCACCTTGCATGTGGTTTGAGAAAGGAAAATCGGTGTATATTTCGATGCCGGGAGTGCCTTTTGAGATGAAAAACGTGTTTGAGCAGGAGATTTTGCCGAAACTGTTGTCGCATTTCAAGGTGACTCCTTATATTAATAAAGTCGTGATGACCACGGGCGTGGGTGAGTCGTTTCTCGCCGATAGAATCAAGGACTGGGAAGAAGCGTTGCCTGACTTTTTGTCGTTGGCGTATCTGCCGCAATACGGCATGGTGCGTCTGCGTCTCGAAGGCCGCCATCCTGATAGGGAATTTTTGAAGCAAACTGTTGATAATGAGATAGATAAGTTGCAAAAACTCATTGGTGAATTTATCTTCGGATACGATGACAAGCCTATCGCGGAGGTTGTTTTGGACAAACTCAAGACGGCAGGGAAGACATTGGCGTCGGCGGAGAGTTGCACTGGCGGTACGATAGCGAAAATGATTACAGCAATCCCAGGCAGCTCAGAGGTTTTCAAGGGAACTGTGGTTTCGTATGCGACTTCAGTGAAAGAAGAGGTGTTGAACGTTAATCATGAAGATGTTGAGAAATATACCGTTGTCAGTCAGCAGGTTGCGGAACAGATGGCTGCTGGCGTCAAGGCGTTGCTGAAGACGGATTATGCTGTGGCGACAACCGGCGTGGCAGGACCTGGCGGCGGGACAGAGGAAAACCCTGTAGGCACGGTGTGGATTGCAGTGGCCGGACCGAACGGTGTCATTTCAAAAAGGTATAATTTCGGAAACGACAGAGGCAATAATATAGAACGTGCTGCAATAACGGCACTTGAAATGGTGAGAAAATATTAGTAGAGACGGTCCGCTGACCGTCTAAAAAAATTCAAAATATGTATAGATTTGGGAAAATATTCGGATTTTTGTTTGTATTGGCATTATTATCTTGTTCAAAATCAAACGGTTACAAAAAGAAACTGACTGTAGACTGCAAGAACCTTGAACCGCAGACTTTGGAGATTGTCGAGTTTAACAAGGTGCTTTTTGCCATCGACACCGCTAATTTCGATGCAGAATACAGAGCGATATTGCCTCAGTTTCAGCCATTTTTGATAGAAAATCCAAGCGATGAAGAAGTTGGATACATGAAAGACTTTGTTAAGGATACTTTTATGTTGAAAATCAACAGGTTGGTGTGTGAGACTTTCCATGATATAAGTCTTGTCGCCAATGAAATCAAAGGTGTTTATCAGCATTACAAATATTATTATCCGGAGTTTGATGTTCCTCCGACTTATTCTTATGTTGCCGGAATGTATTACAACAGGCCGCATAGTATTAGTCCTGAATGTGCCTTGTTGGGATTGGATTTTTACCTGAGTAACAAAGACTTAGTATACGACAGGATAGGCTTTCCGAGATATTTTTCACGCCGTTGTCAGCCGGCATATCTTACGAGAGATTTCGCGGAAGAGCTTTATTATCATAAATTCGGCGACAGAAAGAATCAGAAGAATGTGTTGGATGAGATGATTGCGCAAGGTAAGATGTATTATTTTATTGAGGCGATGAACCCGTCGCTGCCAGATTCGGTCATTATGGGTTATTCCAAATCTCAGATGGAATGGGCTGACGATAACGAAGGCGCGGTGTGGGCGGCTGTTGTCGGTAATAACATGTTGTATTCCAATAATTTGGAACAAAGACGTTTGTTGTTCAACGACGGGCCTTTTACGGCTGCTTTCTCTGAAAACGCACCTGCCAGATTGGGAGATTATTTTGGACTGCAAATCGTCCGTTCGTTCATGTCGAACAACGACGAAACGTTGCAGAATCTGATGGAAATGACTGATTATCAGGATATTTTCCAAAGGTCGCGGTATAAACCACGAAAATAAAATCATATTATTAACAAAAACCAATTTTTATGTTAGTTAAAACTTTTGGTAGTGCCTTGAATGGCATTGATGCAATTACAGTTACGATTGAGGTCAACATTGACCGTGGAGTGCAGTTTTTTCTTGTCGGTTTGCCAGACAGCGCCGTCAAAGAAAGTCAGCAGAGGATTGAATCTGCGTTGAATAACAATAACTTACGCTATCCGAAGCGGAAAATCACAATTAACATGGCACCTGCCGATATCCGTAAGGAAGGCTCAAGTTATGACTTGCCGTTGGCGATAGCGATTCTTGCCGCGTCGGAGCAGGTAAATGTCGATTTGCTTGACAAATACATCATTATGGGTGAGCTGTCGCTTGACGGCGGCATCAACCCGATAAAAGGGGCGTTGCCGATAGCGATAAAGGCCGCTGAAGAAGGTTTCAAAGGCGTGATAGTGCCGAAAGCCAACGCAAATGAAGCCGCTGTCGTTGAAAATATTAACGTTTACGGCGTCGAGACAATAATAGATGTCATCAACTTTTTCAATGGATTTCATCATCTGGAGCCGACAAAGTTGAGCCTTGAGCAAGAAGTCAGCAACGATTTTTACGAATTCGGATTCGAGGATGTCCGCGGGCAGGAAAACATAAAACGAGCCCTTGAGGTGGCGGCGGCAGGCTCGCATAATGTTATTTTAATAGGTCCTCCCGGAAGCGGTAAGACCATGTTAGCCAAGCGTTTGCCAACGATTTTACCCCCGATGACGCTGAAAGAAGCTTTGGAGACGACAAAGATACATTCTGTGGTCGGCATGCTTGGACATGGAGTCTCACTGATGCACACGCGACCGTTCAGAAGTCCGCATCACACCACGTCATACGTCGGTTTGGTCGGTGGTGGCACCTATCCGCAGCCTGGAGAGATATCGCTTGCTCACAATGGAGTGCTCTTTCTCGACGAATTGCCTGAATTCAAACGACAGGTTCTCGAGGTGCTTCGCCAGCCGATGGAAGACCGCATGGTGACGATAGCGCGTGCCAAGCAGACCGTGGAGTTTCCGGCGAATTTCATGCTTGTGGCCGCGATGAATCCTTGTCCGTGCGGTTACTACAATCACCCGACGAAGGAGTGCACATGCAAGCCCGGACAAGTGGAGACTTATCTTTCGCGTATTTCCGGACCGTTACTCGACAGAATAGATTTGCATATTGAGACGTTCCCTTTGTCGTATGAGGAACTGGCACAGAAAAAGCCAGGCGAGAAGAGTGCCGACGTGCGTGAAAGGGTGGTACAAGCCCGTTTGATACAGGTGCAACGTTTCGCCGATGTGCC
>JAGCFU010000028.1 GCA_017649945.1 Bacteroidales bacterium
GAGAAGGCTCACATGGATTGGGAGAGACAGTATCTCAACTATATCGACAAGCTCGGTTATGAAAACTTCCTTATTGAAATGATGTAATTGTTTTGTATTATGGCAACGATATATGATTTTAAGGCCCTGAGCAACAGGGGCGAAGAGGTGGACATGGCACAATACCGTGGCAAAGTCCTCATGATTGTCAACACCGCCTCAAAATGCGGCTTCACTCCGCAATACGACGGCTTGGAAGCCCTTTACCAGAAGTATAAAGAACAAGGTTTGGTCATCCTCGGCTTTCCATGCGACCAGTTCGCACATCAGGAACCGGGCAGCGACGAGGAAATCGCCGAGTTCTGCCGCATCAACCACGGTGTCACTTTCCAGCTGATGAAAAAGGTTGACGTCAACGGCGAGAATGCGCATCCTATTTTCGAATATCTGAAAAGCCAAGCCCCGACCGAGGAATACAAAGGCTTGAAGGCAAAGGCCACTCATACCATGCTCAAAGGCATCAGCAAGAGCGCGAAAAAAGAAAGTGACATTTTATGGAACTTCACCAAATTCATCATCTCGCGTGACGGCGCCGTCGTGAAACGTTTTCCGCCAACCACAGAACCTGCGGATTTTGAGAATGACATAAAGGAGATGCTCTAATGAGACCGTGAAAGCAGTCTGCGCGCTGCTTGTAAAATTTTATTGAGAGGCAACGTCACTTGTCTCTCTTTTTTATATATCTTTGCAGCCTTAATCCTAAAATTTAATCTTATTATGAATAAAAAATTTATTTTTGTTTCTTTGTTGCTATTGTTTAGCGCTTTGACATGTTCGGCGCAAAAGACTCTCCTTACCACTAAATGGAACCAGGGACATCCTTACAATATGCTTTGTCCGGCAGATCCGTTCGAGAATTACGCCCATTGTTATACCGGTTGTCCGGCCACTGCCATGGGGCAGATTATCAATTATTTGCAAACGACACAAGACACTCGCTTCGACGACGGTGACGACTATCTCTCCAGTTACGCCGGTCGCAATTTCCATATTGACGACGATTGGCAAACTTATCAATTCCCGTCATTCCCGAAACTTAACATATTGTTGGATTCCGCTGACGCCACCTTCCAGCGCGGCGAGGAGCTTTCCGACTCGTTGGTCGCGGCTGTGATTTTTGCCTGCGGCGTAGCATGCACACAGGTCTACACAGCGTCGTCTTCTTATGGTTCCGGCACCTTCTCTGTGGATCAGGCATATGCGGCATACCAACGGTTTGGTTTTACCGATTGTGTGCTTTACCGCGAACCTAATGAGGAAATGTACGCCACCCTGATTTCCAATTTACAAGACGGTTATCCTGCCCATCTGGCGGTTGAAAATCAAGCAGGAAACTCAGGCCACAACGTAGTGGTAGACGGCTATCGCGAATCGGATGGCAAGTTCCATATCAACTTCGGCTGGGGCGGTTCCATGGATAACTGGTTCGATATCCCCGACCCTACCGGTTTTCATTACGGATGGACAAAAGTAGAAGGCATCATCTTGAACATCATTCCGAAGAACGATGCGGTTCATGAGACATTCAGCCAACTTGCGCTTGAAATATATCCAAACCCGGTCTCCGATGTTCTTTACATAAAGAATCTTCCTTGCGAACAGGCGGAATATTCCATTTTCAATGTTATGGGCCAGAAGGTGAATGCCGGTTCATCAGATGGAACAATTTCCGTTGCTGATTTGGAAAAAGGTCTCTATATTTTGCAAATTAATGCCGGAGAATTCAGACAAACG
Organism: Bacteroidales bacterium; assembly: GCA_017649945.1. Classification (GTDB taxonomy): domain Bacteria; phylum Bacteroidota; class Bacteroidia; order Bacteroidales; family F082; genus Limimorpha. The sequence goes on from JAGCFU010000028.1 coordinate 1,774, forward strand.
GAGAAATTCATTGTAAAATAGCATAGATATTTTGCTTTTTTAAATCTTTGTTAATCAACAACTTAGTAAAATAATTCAAAATATTTTAAAAATTTTTCAACTTTTTTGTAGTTTATATTATAAACTTGTTTATCTTTGCAGCGTCGTTTAAGACATAAAGTGCACTTACAGTAATTTAAAATTCAACATTTAAAATTCAACATTTAAAAATTAAAGATTAACAATTTAAAATTTAAACTATGGAAAACAACAATGAAAACAACATGACGGCTCAGCAGAGCCTTGGAATCATCACCGAAATGATGAACAACAGCCGTCGCACAATCCTTCAAAACAGCGCGAAACACTTCATTCTTTGGGGTATTTTGCTTACAGTGACGTCACTTGTCATCTACGAACTCTGGCACATCACAGGCAGTCCTATATGGAACTGCGCATGGTTTGTTATGCCGTCATTGGGCTTCCCTATTGTGAGAATCCTCGACAGAAAGCATTCCGATGTCCCGCAAAATGTAATCAACAGGCAACTTGGTCTGATATGGCTTACCTATTGTATTTTTGCTGTTATTATCAGCGTCATTGCGATGCTGGCAGTGCCGATGAACATTTCGCTCATCATTGCCGTGCTCTTGGGTTTTGCTGAATGTATCTCCGGCTTCCTGCTGAAAAACTGGGCTATCACAATCGGTGGATTTATTCTGGGTATTGGTGGAGCTGTAGCAACCTCAATGATTTATAACGAAGCGCAGTTGCTCATTTTCACGCTTGGCGGAATTATTCTCGTGGTTACAGGTCTGATTATCAAATCGCAATACAGATAGCCATGTTTCCGAAACTTGACCCGATTTTACATTCCGAGTTGAGGTTGGCGGTGATGTCAATCTTGGCTGGAGTCGACAGTGCCGAGTTCAGCTACATCAAGAAGCAGACCGGCGCCACTTCCGGCAACCTCAGCGTGCAGCTCGACAAGCTCAGCGCGGCCGGTTACATATCCGTCGAGAAAGGCTTCAAAGGCAAGGTGCCATGCACAACATGCAAAATCACACAAGCCGGACTTGCAGCCTTCGAAAACTACGTAAACTCACTGAAAGAGTATCTCA
>JAGCFU010000017.1 GCA_017649945.1 Bacteroidales bacterium
CTAAATCGTCAGACACGCTGACACAGAACGACACCACACTCGGCTTCGTATCATCAGACGCCAAGAGCGCGAATCTTTTCTCGACTTTGGCACCTTACATGCTGCCTTATCTTACCTTCGCCATGGTGCTTTTCCGCCTGATGATTCGCAACGAATGCCTGCCTATCATCGATTTCATCATCGGATTCACACTCATGTTCCACTTCACATGCTGGAAAAAAGACACACGCCGCGACCAGAGCGACATACAACGCTGCGGCGTATTCCGTTCATACCTTTTCATATACACATTCGTGTTTTTCAACCTTGCGATAATTTTATATTCGCTCGGCGGCGGAAGTTCTGACCCTGTCAACATCATTCACGCCAACGTGGAATGGTTCAGCCAGGCTTGGAAAGACATACTTTGGGCAATATCATCAGTAAAATAAATTTTATAGCAATATGAAAATCAGGATTTTAGCTATGACAATAGCACTCACGGCAGCACTTTTCAGCTGTAGCGAAAAGAAAGACGACAAATCATGCTGCAAAAAGAATTGCAAAGAGAATTACGAAGCACTCGCAAACCAATATGCGAAGGTGACTTTGACAACCGACATCAGCCATCTCTCGAAGAATGAGGTGAAAATGCTCGACTTGCTCTTCGCGGCTGGTAGAATCATGGATGACATCTACTGGACACAGAACCTTGGCGGCGACAAAAAAGAGTTTTTGAGCAAAATCGAAGACCCGAACGCTCGCAAATACGCTGAAATCAACTACGGTCCGTGGGATCAGCTCGACAACCGCCGTGTATTCATCCCGGGTTACGGTCCGAAGCCTGAAGGCGCAGGATTCTATCCTACCGACATGACCAAAGAAGAGTTTGACGCATGGGAAAACCCTGACAAGACAAGCCAGTACACACTCGTGCGCCGCGATGAGAACGGCAAGCTCATGACTGTATGGTACCACGACGCTTACTCCACAAAAATTAAAGAAGCAGCCGACTTGCTTATGCAAGCTTCGGAACTCGCAGCCGACAAAGAGTTCGCAGAATATCTGAAACTCAGAGCAACCGCTCTCCTCACCGACGATTACTACTATTCAGACATGGCTTGGATGGATGTCCGTAACAACAACGTCGACTTCGTAGTTGGTCCTATCGAGAACTACACCGACGGACTGTTCGGATACAAAGCCGCTCACGAGTCGTTCATCCTCATCAAAGACCAGGAATGGACAAAGAAACTGTCACGCTACGTGGCATTATTGCCTGAACTTCAGACAAAATTGCCTGTCGAAGACAAGTACAAACAAGAGAAACCGGGTAGCGACGCTGACCTCGCGGCATACGACGTGGTGTTTTATGGCGGCGACTGCAACATGGCATCAAAGACCATCGCAATCAACCTGCCTAACGACGAGAGAGTGCAGCTCCAGAAAGGCACACGCAAGCTCCAGCTGAAAAACGCCATGAAGGCCAAATTCGACAAAATCGTCGTCCCGATTTCAGAAGTCCTGGTCGCTCCAGAGGCACGCAAAAACATCAAGTTCGACGCCTTCTTCGCCAATGTGATGTTCCACGAGGTGGCACACGGTCTGGGCATCAAGAACACCCTCGACGGCAGCGGCACAGTGCGTCACGCTTTGAAAGAGCAGTATTCAGCCATCGAAGAGGCAAAGGCCGACATCCTCGGCTTGTTCCTCGTCACGAAACTTTATGAGATGGGCGAATACACCAACACCACTATGGAAGAGAACTACACCACCTTCATGGCCGGCATCTTCCGTTCGGTGCGTTTCGGCGCAGCCTCGGCGCACGGCAAGGCTAACATGATTGAATTCAACTTCCTCGCCAACGAAGGCGCTTTCACACGCGATGCCAACGGATTGTACAACATCGACTTCCCGAAGATGAAGCTCGCAGTCGAGAAGCTCGGCGGCGCCATCCTCACAGCACAGGGCAACGGCGACTATGAGTTCGTAAAGAACTGGATAGCAACTGACGGCGTCATCAAACCTGAACTCCAGGCTGACCTCGACAAACTCGCCGGAAGCGGCATCCCGAAGGATATCTGGTATGAAATGGGGATGGAGTATCTTAAAAGATAAGAAGGATAAGAAAGAGAAGAAAGAGAAGAAAGGATAAGATTAAACAATTAAATATTAACAACAAAAAAAAATGAAAAAATTATCAGTATTTTTCGCCATCATCTTCGGTATGATGGGTCTCGTGCGTGCTGACGAAGGCATGTGGTTGCCAATGTTCGTCGAGCGTTTGAATTACGTTGACATGCAGAAAATGGGTCTCCAGCTCACACCTGAAGAACTCTACAGTATCAACAACAGCAGCCTGAAAGACGCCATCGTCGGCCTTTCATACGGCGCACATCCACGCGGTTTCTTCTGCACAGGCGAAATCGTTTCAACAAACAGTTTGCTTTTCACCAACCATCACTGCGGCTACAGCTCAATAGCAGCCCTCTCGACAGTGGAGCATGACTACCTCAACGAAGGCTTTGCAGCCAAATCTTTTGAAGAAGAACTTCACGCTGAAAATGTTTCAGCATCATTCCTCGTCAGAATGGAAGACGTGACAGCTGAAATCTTCTCTGTCATCGATGGCGACATGGATTATGCAGCCAAACAGAAAGCTATCAAAGCCAAAATCAAAGAGTTGGAGGAAGAAGCATCAGAAGACGGCAAACTCAACCCTGTCATCAAAGGATTCTTCGAAGACAATGAATACTACATGTTCGTGTATAAGACATACACCGACGTGCGTCTCGTGTTCACCGCTCCTCAGTCTATAGGTAAGTTCGGCGGCGACACCGACAACTGGATGTGGCCTCGTCACACCGGCGACTTCAGCGTATTCCGCGTCTATGCTGACGAAAACGGTGAACCTGCAGAATTCGCAGAGACAAACAAGCCTCTCACTCCAAAACATCATCTTCCTATCAGCCTCGACGGCGTACAGCCAGATGATTTCACAATGATTTGGGGCTTCCCTGGCTCAACAGAACGTTACATGTCATCATACGGCATCAACTACAACGTCGACAGCTTCTATCCTATCGTTTACGAAGTGTTCAAAGCTGAAACAGACGTCATGGACGAATACATGAAGATCGACAAGGCCGTCAACATCGCTTACGCAGACAACAAAGCAGGTCTCGCCAACACTTGGAAGAACTTTGAAGGCCAGATAAAGATGCTCCGCAAGAACAAAGTGGCTGAGCGCAAGGCTGAACTTGAGAACCAGTTCACAGAATGGGTCAACGCCAACGAAGACCGCAAGGCTGAATACGGTGAAGTGCTTGAGACACTCGAGGCTATGTACGCACAACTCGCCACAACTTCTAGAACATTGTTCTATCCTAACTTCTTAGGCCAGCTCAACCCATTAACCAGAGCATATGATTTCGTGGAATTCTATCAGGTTTCAACCAGCAAAGAGTCTTCAAAAGAAGATAAGAAAGCTGCCGCTGAAGGTCTGAAGGAAATCAACGTCGACGAGATGTTCAAAGACCTCGACGCACGTGTGGAGAAAGACATGTTCCTCGCCGTTATCAACATCTACAGCAACAAGTTCGCGACAGAAGAACTTCCTGAAAGCGTGCAGAAACTCCTGAAGCAATACAAAGGCGACTGGACAGCATTGGCAAACGACATAACTGACAACTCAATCTTCAGCACTCCTGAGTCAATCAAGGCTTTCATCGAGAAACCTAACGCAAAGAAACTCGAGAAAGATCCGGCTTTCATCATGATAGGCGCTTTGAGAGAGCAGATTTATTCTGTCGTTCCAGTTTATCAAATGGCTAACAGCGCCATCACAGAGGCCAATCACAGCTTCGTCAAAGGCCTCCGCGAATTCTACGCAGAGACACAGCCTGAGAAAGTTCTCTATCCTGACGCCAACTCAACAATGAGAATGAGCTACGGCTCAGTGAAGGATTACCAGCCAGCCGACGCCATCTCTTACGATTACGTCTGTACCGCTAACGGTATCCTCGAGAAATACATCCCTGGTGACTTCGAGTTCGACGCTCCAAAACGTCTCCTCGAGCTCATCGAGACAAAAGACTTCGGACAATATGCCAACGACTACGGCGAGCTCATCGTGTGCTTCCTCTCTACCAACGACATCACAGGCGGTAACTCAGGCAGCCCTATCATGAACGGCAATGGCGAACTCATCGGTTTGGCATTCGACGGCAACTGGGAGGCAATGAGCGGCGACGTGAACTTCGAGCCTACATTGCAGCGCACAATCAACGTCGATATCCGTTACGTGCTCTTCATCATCGACAAATTCGCCGGTGCAACCAACCTCATCGACGAACTCGACATCCATAAATCGATGCCGGAACCAGTTCGCGTGGAAGAGGAATAGCTAGCTATTAGCCATTAGCTATTAGCTATTAGGGACGTCATTTCGACTGAAACGGAATGAAATGGAGTGAAATGGAGAAATCTCCTGCAAAAAGGAATATATCATTGTTTGTTTGAGATTTCTCCACTCCTTTCAGTCGGTCGAAATGACGGCTTTATTTTTCAGTCAGTCGGGATAACGTTTTTTTTCCAAAATTATGCATTTACAAGATTTTTTCATATCTTTGCAAAATTAATATTTCATAAAAATGAAAAAGATTCTTGCATTATTCCTCGTTTTCATAGCATTTTTTGCGAAAGCCCAGACTCCTGGCGACAATTTCGATGTCACTCATTATGAGATTCACATCAATGAAATCGATTTCACAAACCATACTCTGCAAGCACAGACCATCGTCACACTGACGACATTAAGTGCGACAAACGCCATTGAGTTGGAACTTAAAACATTGACAGTCAGTGCAGTGACTTCAACCGATGCAACAATAAGCAACTTCAGTCAAACCGGAGATGTCCTGACAATAAACCTCGCATCTTCATTGGCGGCAAACGCAACAGCGTCGTTCACGATAACATACGGCGGCAACACCTTCAACGAGAGCTGGGGCGGAATCATGTGGACCAACGGCTACGTCTGCAACATGGGCGTCGGCTTCGAGTCGATACCACATAACCTCGGAAAATGCTGGTTCCCGTGCGTCGACAACTTCACCGACAAGGCGACATACAACGTATACGTCACCGTTCCGAATGACTTGACCGCCGTGTGTGGCGGCAACCTCGAAGGCACCACCGACAACGGCGACGGCACCAAGACGGTTCATTACAATGTGCCTCAAGAGATTGCGACATATCACATCTCATTCGTGGCCGGCGACTATGTCGAATGGACCGACACCTACACCGGCATGGAACGCGACATCCCTATCACAGTCTACGTCAAGCCGAACCAGGCAGGCATGGTGCAAGGAACATTCGTGAACGTGAAAGACATAGCAAACTTTTTTGAGAATAACTTCGGCCCGTACCCGTTCAACCGCATCGGATACTCCATCACAAGCGTGGGCTGCATGGAACATATCGACAACATCGGCATCACCAGCGGTGTACTGACAGGCAACACCTCTCAGGAGGAATATGTGGCGCACGAGATGTCACACATGTGGTTTGGCAACAAAGTGACATGCGCGACAGCGGAACAGATGTGGCTCAACGAAGGATTCGCACAGTTCTGCGGAGTGTTTTACCGTTCTGGAATCTACGGAGAAAGCGACTTCCAGCAGGCCATGAGCACCAAAATCAACAGCATCACAAAATGGTGCAAGAATGAAAGCAACTGGATACCGCTGAATAATGTTCCTCAAACCATGACATATGACAACAACGCAGTATACAACCGTGGCGCTGTCGTCGTCAACACCATGATGAATTACATTGGCAGAGAGACCTTCTTAGAAGGCATGCGCAGCTACCTCAACACATACAACTACAGCGCAGCCACGTCGGAACAGCTTCGCGACGCCCTCACCAATGCCACCGGCATCGACATGAATGGATTTTTCGACACTTATGTGTTCACCGCAGGCTTGCCGCACTATGGCGTTGATCTCATCAACGTGACTCCAAACGGAAACCAATATGACGCCACAGTCAGGATGACTTACCAACATGTAGGGCCAGAACACGTAGGCCAAAACAACCGTGTGGAAGTCACATTTATCGATAACGGAGGACAAATGCAAACCACACTGGTTAACTGGGACGGTTCAGAAGCCAATCAGAATGTCACTCTCGACATCAACCCTATCGCAGCCTTCGCCGACTACTACAACCACTTTTTGGATGCAAAAATTGACAAAAACCTGACGACCACAACCACCGCTAACTTAGGAGTCGAGCAGCAACTAACCATCACCGTGAGCAGCGTAACCGACTCTGTGATGCTCCGCGGCGAAGAGCATTTTGTGGCACCCGACAACAATCCTAATATCCCAGGCCTCACACTCTCCACAAGACATTATTGGAATGTTCTGAGACTTGATTTCGGTGAAGCTAATGTCTCCGGAAAATTCACCTTCTCCAACAACGCCAACATGGACGGTGACATCATACAAACCGAAAACGACTCAGCAGTGCTGCTCTACCGAGCCAACATCAACGACACTTGGCACACCATACCTTACACCCAACAAGGCAACTGGAAACTTGGAATCTTCACGGTGAATGACGTTCCAACCGGACAATACACCATCGGCGCCATCGACAAGACACAACTCGGCATGGGAGAAAACATCCTCGACACAAAGAAAATGATTCTCACCCCCAACCCGACAAATAATTTCGTCAAAATAAGCACGAAAACCGAAAATTCAGAAATATTGATAATCAACAGCTTAGGACAAACGATAAATTCTTTTCCAATTTGCGGAAACGATGCGACCATTTCCGTCGAGAATTTCCCGGCTGGAATTTACTATGTAAATTTACTTGACGAAAAGAAAAACATCATTTCGACAGAAAAATTGGTAAAGAAATAAGATTTTTGCTTATCTTTGCACCGAATTCGAGTTTAAAAATTTAATAACGTTATTTTATTATGAATCCAACCCATATTGAACACATTGGAATTGCTGTCAAAAGCTTAGACGAGTCGATTCCAACATTCGAGCAATTACTCGGAACAAAATGCTACGCCATAGAAGAAGTTAAAGATCAGAAGGTTAAGACCGCGTTTTTCAAAGTCGGTCAGACCAAGATCGAGCTTCTCGAGCCTACTTCACCAGAGAGCACTATCGCTGCTTTCATCGAGAAGAACAACGGCAAGGGTGGCATGCATCACATCGCTTTTGCAGTTGAAGGCATTGAAAATCAGTTAGCTGAGGCTAAAGCAGCCGGCTTCCGTCTCATCGACGAAACTCCACGCGGCGGCGCTGAAGGCTTGACAATCGCTTTCTTGCACCCGAAATCAACATGCGGTGTCCTCACAGAATTTTGCGAAAATAAAAACAAATAATAAAAATCATAGAAAATGTTAATCGAACAGAAAATTCAAGAGTTGTTAGACAAGCGCGCTCTCGCACGTTTAGGTGGCGGCGAGAAAGGTATCGCTAAACAACATGAAAAAGGAAAGTACACCGCTCGTGAGCGCATCGCCATGTTGCTTGACGAGGGCAGCTTCGAGGAGTTCGACATGTTCCTCACACACCGCACCACTGACTTCGGTCTGGAGAAGCAGGTGTATCTCGGCGACGGCGTCGTGACAGGCTACGGCACCATCGACGGACGTCTCGTTTACGTCTATTCACAGGACTTCACAGTGCTCGGCGGCTCATTGTCAGAGACTATGTCAAAGAAAATCTGCAAGGTGATGGATCAGGCCATGAAGAATGGCGCTCCTATCATCGGCATCAACGACTCAGGTGGCGCACGTATTCAGGAAGGTTCACGCTCACTGGCAGGTTTCGCTGAGATTTTCCAGCGCAACATCAACGCATCAGGCGTGGTGCCACAGATCAGCGCAATCTTCGGACCTTGCGCAGGCGGCGCAGTCTACTCACCGGCATTGACCGACTTCATCCTCATGACCGAGCAGAACAGCTACATGTTCCTCACCGGCCCGAAGGTAGTGAAGACAGTGACAGGCGAAGACGTCAGCGTTGACCAACTCGGCGGAGCTTTGGTACACAACCAGAAGTCAGGCGTGAGCCAGTTCATGACAAAAACAGAGGAAGAAGGTTTGGCATTGATCCGCGACCTCATCTCATATCTTCCACAGAACAATCTTGAGGAAGCTCCACGTATTGAGTGCAACGACCCTATCGACCGTAAGGAAGACTCACTCAACGCCATCATCCCTGACAACCCGAACAAACCATACGACATGAAGCACATCATCCACGCCATAGTGGATAATGGCGAGTTCCTCGAGGTTGCACAAGACTTCGCAAAGAACCTCATCGTCGGTTTCGCCCGTTTCGACGGCAAACCTGTCGGTATCGTCGCCAACAACCCGGCATTCCTCGCCGGCGTGCTCGATATCAACTCATCACGTAAGGGTGCTCGTTTCGTCCGCTTCTGCGACGCTTTCAACATCCCGATCGTGACATTGGTAGACGTCCCTGGCTTCTTGCCTGGCACAGTGCAGGAATACGGCGGTGTCATCACCCACGGCGCTAAGATGTTATTCGCTTATGGCGAGGCAACAGTGCCGAAGGTCACCATCACAATCCGTAAGTCATACGGTGGATCACACCTCGTTATGGGTTGCAAGCAGCTCCGCGCTGACATCAACTACGCATGGCCAACAGCAGAAATCGCCGTCATGGGTCCTTCAGGCGCTGTCGAGATCCTCAACGGTAAAGAGATTGCCGGCATCGAGAACGCTGAAGAAAAAACTGAGTTCATCGCCAAGAAAGAAAAGGAATACCGCGACAAGTTCGCCAATCCTTACGACTCAGCCAAATACGGCTACATCGACGACGTCATCGAGCCACGTAACACACGTTTCCGCGTCATCAGAGCTTTGCAGGCACTCGAGACAAAGAAAGACACGAATCCACCAAAGAAACACTGTAACATACCATTATAATTTTGAATTTTAAATCTTTAAATTTTGAATTGAAATGAATAATTTAATGATAATGTTATCAGCTGTTAGAGAGCCTATTGCCACTCACGACTGGGTCGTCACCATCGGCGGCTTCTGCATTGTGATCACGGCATTGGTTGTCCTTTTCATCATCTTCACCGGATTCTCGAAGCTCGTCAACCACGACTTCAAGACAGCAAAGAAGGAAAGAAAAGCTAACGAGGCTCCGAGCACATCAACAGCAGCGGGCTGGAAAGTCGACGACGACCTCGCGGTGGTTATCGGATTAGCATTGTCACTTGCAAAAGAAGTGCACGATGAGGAGTCCGGCTTGATGACCATCAAGAGAGTTGAGCGCCGTTATTCTCCATGGAGCTCGAAGATTTACGGATTAAACGGATTAACAAAAAAGTATTAAAATGAAGAAATTTAAATTCACAGTCAACGGAAAAGAGTACGAAGTCGAAGTGAAGAAATACGAAGGCGAGAACGCCGAAGTTATCGTCGACGGCACTCAATATAATGTCACAGTCCAGCGTGAAGAGGAAGAGGCCCCTACATTTGTCGCTCCTAAGCGTCCGGCTCCGAAACCGGCAGCTGCAACACCGAAAGCTGAGGAGACTCATGCAACACCGGCCGACGGCTACAAGTCATTGGCACCGCTTCCTGGCACCGTCATGCAGATCTACGTCAACGTGGGTGACGTCGTGAAACGCGGCGACAAACTCATGATGTACGAAGCCATGAAGATGGAAAACAACTTCCTCGCTGAAGTTGACGGAACAATCAAAGAAATTAAGGTCAGAGTGGGCGACAACATTCTGCAAGGCGCTGTTTTATTTGTAATTGGCTAATTATGAAGAAGAGATTCAACGTTAAAAAGAAGGCTCTGCTTATCTTCGCGTTGGTAGCCATCCTGCTCGTGCTTCACGGCATCATGACATCAAGCCCTGTAATGGCTGAACCTGTATTTAATAATATTCAAGACACTGAGGTACAGTCAATCTCAGCCGGCGAAGCCATCGGCAGCGGTATGTACTCGTTCTGGCAGTTCACCGGATTCAGAAACTGCACTCGAGGCAACATCATCATGATTCTGGTTGCCTTCGTGTTCATCTTCCTCGCCGTCAAGTACGACTTCGAGCCTATGCTGCTCATCCCTATCGGAGTGGGTATCATAGTGGGAAACATACCGTTCATCCAAGACTCGTATACCTTTGATTTACAAGGTGCTTTAGGAGCTCTCTCGAAGATTGAGATTCAAGGGAACTTGACATTCGACCTCACCGAGGCGCAGAAATTCTTTGTAGGACTGTTCGCAGGACAGGATACCATGAACTGCCAGCAGGCTTTGGAGCATTTCCACAGCATGAGTCCTGAGCAACTTCAGGCGTTCCTCCCGGCAGGCATGGACCCGACAGCACCTAATACAGCCAAGTTCTTCGACAGCCTCATCCAGCAGGTGTTCAACATGAACATCCAGACCGGTGTCTATCAGAAAGGCTCAGTGTTGAACTATCTGTATTTCGGCGTCCGTCAGGGTATCTATCCTCCATTGATTTTCTTGGGCATCGGTGCTATGACCGACTTCTCATCACTGATTTCACAGCCTAGATTGATGATTCTTGGTGCCGCCGCTCAGCTCGGCGTGTTCATCACCTTCATCAGCGCCCGTGCCTTGGGCTTCGACCCACACGAGGCAGCGGCTATCGGTATCATCGGTGGTGCTGACGGTCCTACCGCCATCTTCATCTCGACAAAGATGGCTCCGCATTTGCTTGGCGCTATCGCTATCGCGGCATACTCATACATGGCCCTCGTGCCTGTTATACAGCCGCCTATCATGCGTTTGCTCACCACCAAGGAAGAGCGTCTTATCAAGATGAGAGAGCCACGTATGGTCGGTAAGACAGAGAAGGTCATCTTCCCTATCGTCGGTTTGTTGCTCACCACTTTCATCAGCCCTTCAGCACTTCCACTTTTGGGTATGCTGTTCTTCGGTAACCTGTTGAAAGAAAGCGGCGTCACAAAACGTCTCGCAAACACCGCAGCCAACCCGCTCATCGACATCGTGACAATCCTGTTAGGCTTGACCGTCGGTGCTTCTACACAGGCTGACGTGTTCCTCACAGTCGACTCACTCATCATCTTCGCTTTAGGTGCCTGCTCGTTCGCTGTCGCTACATTCGGCGGCGTGTGCGGTGCCAAACTGATGAACGTCTTCTGCAAGGAAGGTAACAAAATCAACCCTCTCATCGGTAACGCCGGTGTGTCGGCAGTGCCTGACGCAGCACGTGTATCAGAGGTAGAAGGTCAGAAATACGACCCGTCGAACCACCTTCTCATGCACGCCATGGCACCAAACGTAGCAGGTGTTATCGGCTCGGCAGTGGCAGCTGGTATCCTTATGAGCTTTATTGGTATTTAATCCAGTTAGTAGTTAGAAGTTAGAAGTGAGCAGTTATTCTGTTTAACTCCTAACTTCTAACTACTAATTTCTAACTTCTAACTAAATAAAATGTTATTAATCGGTATCGCCGGCGGTTCGGGTTCCGGCAAGACAACAGTAGTGAAGAAATTGATGGAGGCGCTCCCGGAAGACTCCATCTCAGTGGTGTCGCAAGACGCATATTATTGGGACAACGGCAACCTCACGCCTGAGGCGAAGAAAGAAATCAACTTCGACCATCCGGATGCCATCGAATGGGATTTGTTGGTGAAGCATCTCGACATGTTGAAGGAAGGCAAGACCATCCCGATGCCTATCTACACCTATGTTACTTGCGCCCGTTCGCAGGAAGTAATCCCTGTGAAGCCGACAGAGGTAGTCATTGTGGAAGGCATCCTCATCATGACATGCCCTGAGCTGGTGAAACGATTAGACATCAGAATATTCGTCGACACCGATGGTGACGACCGCTTGATGCGTATCATCAGGCGCGACATCGAGGAACGCGGCAGGACCGTGTCAGATGTCTTGAGACA
>JAGCFU010000029.1 GCA_017649945.1 Bacteroidales bacterium
TGGAAAAACATAGATATCATCAAGGTTGTGATTAACACCGTCGACAGACTTTTGGGAAGAAAAGAAGGCGAAGACATGGATCTTATCACCTTCGTGACAGACCGTGCCGGACACGATATGAGATATGCTATCGATTCTTCAAAACTGCAGCGTGAACTTGGTTGGGAACCCAGCCTGCAATTTGAGGAAGGAATTGAAAAAACAGTTAAATGGTATCTCGAAAATCAAGCTTGGATGGATAACATTACATCCGGCGAATATGAGAAATATTACGAATCAATGTATGCAAACAGGTAAGTAAAATGGAAAAAGTTACATTATTACCATATGAAAGTATTTACGAGAATTTCATCGATAAGAAATATCTTAAAGATGGTCGCGATGAATACTTTTTCAGAAACCAACAAGTTAAAAAACCTGTGGGCGATTGGCGTCATTTGCATTCCGACGAGATTGAGCGTCTCGTGAAGAACAGCAACACCGCCACCAGCTGGGATGATATCCTCGTGACTGACGATTTCGACACTAACTTGGTGAAAAACAATCGTTTCTACGGCATGGTGCGTATCGGAGCCATCAAAAGCGTGGTACTTCAGTATCATGATTTAAAAATGGCGTGCGGTATTACCGATAGTACCATCATTTCCTGTGACATCGGCGACTACGTGGCAATTCATGGCGTGCGTTACATCGCCAACTACATCATCGGCGACAAATGTATCCTCTTCAACATCCATGAGGTTTCATGCACCGACCACTCAAAATTCGGCAACGGCATCATTAAGGAAGGTGAGCCGGAAGACGTGCGAGTCTGGTTGGAACTTATGAACGAAGCCGGTGGACGTAGAGTTCTGCCTTTCGACGGAATGATCACCGCCGACGCTTATCTTTGGGCGAAATACACTGACATTCAAAAGCTTCAGGATAGACTCTTCGATATAACACAAAGATCGTTCGACAACCGCAGAGGATATTACGGCACCATCGGTGAAGGCTGCGTCATCAAGAATTCATGGATCATAAAAGACGCTAAAATAGGTCCATGCTGCTACATCAAAGGAGCCAGCAAGCTGAAAAACATCACCATCAACTCATCAGAGGATGAGCCGACACAAATTGGCGAAGGCGTGATTTTGGTCAACGGCATCGTCGGGTACGGCTGTCATATCTTCTATTCGGTGGTGGCGACACGTTTCGTCATCGGCGACAACTGCAACCTGAAATACGGAGCACGTGTCATCTACTCAATTTTGGGTGACAACTCGACCATATCATGCTGCGAGGTGTTGAACAACCTCATTTTCCCGGCTCACGAGCAGCATCACAATAACTCATTCCTCATTGCAGCATGCGTGATGGGACAGAGCAACATGGCTGCAGGCGCGACTCTCGGCTCGAACCATAACAGCCGCGCAACAGACGGCGAGATTGTGGCGAAACGCGGATTCTGGCCAGGACTCTGCACCAGCGTCAAACACTCGTCGAAGTTCGCATCGTTTTCGCTCCTCTCGAAGGCTGATTATCCGAACGAGATGAACATTAAGTTGCCATTCGCGTTGGTTAACAACAACATGGCAAAAGACCAGCTTGAAGTCATGCCTGCTTACTGGTGGATGTACAACATGTACGCCATAGCACGTAACACATCTAAATACCAGAAGCGTGACAAACGTATGCGCCGCATCCAAAACATTGAGTTTGAGACATTTGCACCTGACACAATGGAGGAAGTCATAGCCGGACGCAAGCTACTCGAGGTGTGGACTGCCAAAGCTTATCTGCGCTCAAAAGGTGAAAATCCTGAACAGGAATACTACACTTTGCGCGAACTCGGTCACAAACTCCTCAATGGCGACAAAAATATTGTGAAAGGCCTCGAGGTTTTAGGCGAAGAAATGGAGAAATCGCATCGTAAAGTATTGATACTCAAGCCTTACGAAGCATATCACGCATACGAGGACATGATTATCTACTACGCCGTGAAAAACATCATCGCCTATCTCGAAAACAACCCGGACGAGACTTTCGACAGCATGTGCAAGCATCTCACAAACGTTCGTCAACGCGAATGGATTAACATGGGCGGTCAGCTTGTGACTGAAGACGATCTCGAAAAACTCATCGACGATATCTGCAACGGCATACTTGACAGTTGGGACGACATCCACAACCGTTATAACAAATTGTGGAAAAAATATTCCAAAGACAAGCTGTTACACTGCTATCAGGCATTGAGATTTATTTACGACAAATGTCCTGCTTTGACAAGAGAAATCTTCAACGACGCACTCAACAAATGCGAAAAAATCATGACATACGTCTGCAAACAAGTCTACGAATCAAGGAAGAAAGACTACGAAAACGTCATCCGCAACTCGACATTCCGCAATTTGGAAGAACGCGATGCCGTGAACGGAAAACTCGATGACAACAGTTTTGTCAAACAAATCAGAAAAGAAACAGAAGTCATGCTGAAATACATCGCTGACGCAAGAGAATTAGTTAAATGACCAGTAAAAACATAAAACTATGAGAGTAATTATTGAACCAACTTACGAAAA
>JAGCFU010000030.1 GCA_017649945.1 Bacteroidales bacterium
GAAGACTGGTTTCATTTATTACATCAGCAAAGGTACCGACAATCCGAAAATTTTCGCAAAACTCACCGCTGACGGTCGCGAAAGCCTCCACCTTGAATATTATTTCGGTCACAAAGAAGTCGTTGATGAAGAAACCGGTAAGGTGGTAGTAAAGAAAGACCGTCGCAAGGAATCGCTTAAACTCTATCTCTGGCAAGCGCCTCGCACGCCTCAGGAGCGCCAACAGAACCGCGACACCCTCGAACTCGCTCAAAAAATCCGTCTTGAGAAAGCCCAAGAGCTGCTCGAGATGGAAGAAGGCTATCGTCTCCGAAAAGACCGCAACATCAATTTTCTGGACTATTTTCAGACTTACATCGACAACTACACAAAGAAGGATATCCGCATGATTGTAATGGCGCTCAACCGCTTTAAAGACTTCCTGAAATCAAAGCCCGAGTATAAGCGTTTCACCTACTGCATCAAACCTGAGCAAATCACAAAAGACATGATGGTTCAATTTGCCGAATATCTTCAGACACGCTCCAGAGGCGAAGGCGCCAAATCATGCTTCCAGCGTTTCAAAAAGGTTATCAACTACGCTATCGAGCACGATGTCATACGCAAAAATCCCTGCACTGGCATCACCATCAAGGTCGATGACCAGATCTTGCGCAAAGACGTGTTGTCACCCGATGAGATGGAGAAGCTCTTTGCCACCCACGACCCCAAGCAAAGCAACGTTATCCGTCGTGCCTTCATCTTCTGTCTCTATTGTGGTTTAAGGTATTGCGATGTCAAAGACCTCACCTTCGCCAACATCGATTATTCCAACAAACTCTTGAAGTTCGAGCAGAACAAGACCAAAGGTCACTCTGCCAATTCAGGCGTCGTCATCCCGCTCACCGATGAAATCCTCAATCTCGTCGGCGAGCCTGCGGAAAACGAGACTAAAGACTGTCTCATTTTCAAGCTTCCATCCCACACCATGTGCGTCAAGTCGGTGCAGCGTTGGGTTGACCGTGCCAAAATCAACAAGCACATCACCTGGCACTGCGCACGTCACTCTTTCGCGCTCAACATTCTCAACGGTGGCGCCAACATCAAAACTCTCGGCAGCCTGCTTGGCCACTCTGGTCTGAAGCACACCGAAAAATACGTCCGTGCCGTCGATAGCCTCAAAACTGAAGCCATCAACAGCTTGCCAAAACTCAATATTGCCAACATCTAAATCCTCGAGCCATGAATATCGATTATGAGAAATGTGTTGAGATGTTGCAAAACGACACTCTATCAATGAAATTCGAAAAGCTCGAGAAATGCTTGCTTAAAGATTGTCCCGACTCAGAGTCTTACAATATGTTCCGTTTTTTGTTCAAGAGAGGCCATCTCTCCGACAACATCCATCTTGAACATACCATCGACTATTTCGATGAGGATGTGTCCGACGACAAAATCATCAGTCTTTGCGAGCAATATCCCAAATATGAATGGTGGGCGAGGTGTATCATCGAGATACACCTCCATCACCAGTCGCTCCTGATCGAGCGGAAGCAGCTGATGGCTGAAATCATTTATTACATCTTCGATTATTATCGTGGTGAGATCTTGCCGAAGCTGATGTTTCAAAACATTACGGGCTCACCTCCTCCAAAAAAGCTTTCCATCAAACACGCCCCTCCCATTGCTAAAAAATCCCCAATAATATTACCCCGCGAACTCGACACAGAACGTTTTGTCAGCTGCCTCAACCGAGCTATAACCGCTGGCTTCATAAAGGTTTCCGACGACTGCAGTCATCTCACCTGGCTTGGCGACAATCAATCCGGCTCCTCTGCTAGACTCGCCTATTTCTGCGGTCTCATTTTCGGTTACAAGATTGACAGCCGTACCAACGGCAATGCTGGCGGCCGTGTCCCCTACACCGCTTTGGAAAACCTCTTTAGTGTCCATCGCCTCGACCGCGCATTAAGACAGGTTCACGAGGCATCCAAACCGCAATTATGGCGCTCACTTTACGATAATTTATTGAAATAGAACACTTTCCACTATTAAAATATAGTGTCCCTTCATAGTGTGCTTAAATTCCCCTTTTATTGTGCTTGATAGTGTGCTTGCCATGCACACTATTTTTGTTTTCAGATACCATCTAATTTTGCAACGTCGATTGGCACAAAACAGTAAAGGCTAACGTTGTTTTTGAGCCATTCACAGTGGCAAAGATGGGGTCGGAAGTTAGCCCCGCAACCCCTGACAGCCACAATCTTCTAAAATTATGAGTTATGACAGAAGATGAATTAAAGCTTTTGGCCGACATGGTTTCAGCCAACATTATCCGAGCATCGCAGGAAAGCCTCACCACCAAGGCAGTCCTCACAACTCAAGAAGCCATCAAGTACATGGGTGCTTCACAGTCCTATATTTATAAGTTGATGATGCGTCGGCAGATTCCTCACTATAAACCCATGGGTAAGTTTTGTTACTTCAAACGGGAGGAACTCGAGGACTGGCTTACAAACAGCCGTGTCGCCACCATCGATGAAATCCAACAGAAAGCCAACAACTATTGCATGAAAGGAGGTTCCCATGGACGCCGCAACTAAAAAAGCCATCGCCCAAACCAAACTCGAGGATTGGATCGACAACATCGACGTCATTCACATCCTCCATATCAGCTCACGCACACTCCAGACGCTCCGCACCAACGGCACCATTCCTTATTCCAGGATTAACAATAAGATTTATTACCGTCGTCAAGACATCCAGCAAATCCTTGCCGACAATTATCAACCCATCGCAATAGACCTCACCAAACATGGAAAAATCATCAAATAACCCAGCCCGCTTCTCCTTTTTCCCGAAGCCGATTAAGAACACCATCCCATCAGCCAGATTCACCCTGGCTGATGCATACCGCTATATCACTGGTCCGATGGCACGTCAGGCAACCCAAGAGCTGCGACTCCAGCCCACTGTCAAAGATGCCCGCACTTTCAAAGCCGCCAACTTCGACTACGTCACCTTCAGCGGCCTCTTCTCAAAGCGCAACGAAAAAGCCCTCATCACCCATTCAGGACTCCTCTGCCTCGATTTCGACCACCTCGAAAACCTCGACAAAGTCCGCTGGTTACTCTTGAATGATGAGTATTTCGAAACTCAACTCCTCTTCACCTCCCCATCTGGCCACGGCCTCAAGTGGGTCATCGAAATCAACCTTGCCACCGCCTCCCAC
>JAGCFU010000031.1 GCA_017649945.1 Bacteroidales bacterium
ACGGAGAAGATGAAAAACGCCGGTTTGGGCACCAAACAGCTGGCGAAAATCATAAAAACATGCGTTCTGCAAGTCTGGAACATGATTCCGGAGGTTCTGCCTCAGAGTTTGATACTTCACGACAAACTTCTGCCTCGAAAAGAAGCCTATTACAAGATTCATCTGCCGTCGAACAGCAACGATATACAGCGTGCTACGACGAGGTTGAAATATGAGGAACATTTCTTCTTCCAACTTAGGCTTCTGGTTCATAAAAAAGACCGTCAGATAAACACACGAAGCGTTGTGTTTCAACAAGTTGGCGATTATTTCAACACCTTTTACAAAGAGCATCTCCCCTTCCCTCTCACCAACGCTCAGAAACGTGTCATAAAAGAGATTCGCGCTGATTTGAAGAGCGGTCACCAGATGAACAGACTCTTGCAAGGCGACGTCGGCAGCGGCAAGACCATAGTCGCTTTGATGATAATGCTTCTCGCACTCGACAACGGCTATCAGGCGGCACTCATGGCACCGACGGAAATCCTTGCTACTCAACATCTTGAGACGTTACGAGCACAGCTCAAAGGTATGGATGTGCACTTCGCCTTGCTGACAGGAAGCACCAAGCAATCCGAACGCAAACAGATTCTCGCCGACCTCGCAAATGGGGATCTTCAAATAATAATAGGTACCCATGCCTTGATTGAAGACACCGTGGTTTTCAAGAACTTAGGGCTCTGCATCATCGACGAGCAGCATCGTTTCGGCGTGGCGCAACGTGCCTCGTTCTGGGACAAGACAGCATTTCCGCCTCACACTTTGGTGATGACAGCCACCCCTATCCCGCGCACATTGGCGATGACGCAATATGGCGACCTCGATGTCTCAAAAATCGATGAATTACCTCCTGGAAGAAAGCCTGTCAAGACGGTGCATGTGTTTCAGGAACAACGACTTGCGATTATCGGCTTCATGAAGAAACAGATTGCCGAGGGGCATCAGATTTATGTGGTTTATCCGCTCATCAAGGAGTCGGAAAAGATGGATTTGATAAACCTGCAGGAAGGTTACGAAGCGATGATGCGCGACTTTCCGGAGCCGGATTATCACATCAGCGTGGTACACGGTCAGATGAAGGCCGACGACAAAGACTGGGAGATGCAGCGTTTTGTGCGCGGCGAGACGCATATCATGATTGCGACGACGGTGATAGAAGTGGGCGTGAACGTGCCGAACGCATCCGTTATGATCATCGAAAACGCCAACAGGTTCGGGCTCTCACAGCTGCATCAGCTGCGTGGAAGAGTGGGACGAGGCGCCGAGCAGTCGTATTGTGTTTTGATTACAGACCATAAAATCACCGGCGAGGGCAAGAAACGCATGGAGACCATGGTGCGCACCAACGACGGATTCGAGATTGCGGAAGCTGACTTGCAACTTCGTGGTCCCGGTGAGACACAGGGCACGCGCCAATCGGGAATGATTGAGATGAAAATCGGCGACTTCCAATACGACGAGCCTATCATCAGGCACACAAGAAGGATGGCGAACCTGCTTCTCGACGCCGACCCGACGCTGTCAAAACCTGAACATTACGCCACGAAACAATATTTCACCCAACAGTTTGAACGTGACTTCGACTGGAGTCGCATCGGATAAAAAATTGTAGAGACGTCATAATATGGCGTCTCTACAATTATCATTAGGATATAGATTCCTTATTTATCTTGTGATCTCAAGAACTTCGGCAAGCCTTTCTTCAGAGATTTCGCCGGTGGCTGCTGACCGTTGTCCGGAATGGTAAAGTGACAAACAGGGCGAATGTTGTTTAAATCACATCCGTTGCTTGGCTCATTAACAGGGAATGTGCCTGTAATAGGGTTACGACCTTTATCGGTCTGGATAAGCTGACCATTGTAGAAAATAGTCAATACGAAGTTGGTTGCAATAGAAGGATCGCAGTTTTCATACATATCGACATATACTGTATATCTTCCAGGTTCGACATAATCTTCTGCACTATAAGTGATATTTTCATTGTTGACACCGTCAATATCACATACTGGATTAGAATCAAGGTCGAGCTCACCTCCGTTTGCACTTTCTCTATTATTGAAACCAATATGTTTATCGCTATAAAGAGCGCCATTAGGCTCAATCAGATGGAGGTCAATATCTTTGTCGTTGTTGAATGCCAAACTGACCTGAAGCGTACCTGCACCGGCTTCGACGAGAGTGATTGTGGTTGTGTAATATTCACTGATCTCGCCATTTTTATCAATTATAGCGACTATAACATTTAAACTGGCATCTGTAAATTCCTGATCAAAAACCATGATGAAATCATACACAATTTCCTTGGTTAACAAATTAGTTGCAGGAACCTCATAGTAACCTTCCTGACCTGAATGAGCCACGATAACCTTTGATGCTTCAACTTCAGATTTAACAGTTACATAGTTCGCACCGCCAGAAATAAAATTTTGGTTCATATGAACTTCAGGAGCAAACCCTAACGTTGATTCCGGAAGTGTTCCTTCAACAAATGTTGCTCCTTGAACAGCAAAACCATAACCTGCCGGATGGTCTGGCAATGACGGATTGTTGTTTTTCTTGCTGTCCTTGCTGCATGCAACGATGGCGATTGCCAAAGCCATACAGGCTAATGCTAAAAGAATAGATTTTTTTCTCATGATTTAATATTTTAGAATGAAACGTCTGCAAAATTAAGCATTTTATATATATGATTGAATATTTTTTTTGTTTTACAGAGACAAAAACAAAAAAAAGCTATCTTTGCAGCATGAGATTAGTCAAGCCTTCAAAGATTTTCAGGATGTTTTATCCTTCACTGCTTTGGGAAATGCCAAAGACAGACAAGAAGACATTATATCTCACATTCGACGACGGACCGCATCCCCTAATAACTCCCAAAGTACTTGAAATACTTAAAAAATACGATGCTAAAGCGACTTTCTTCTGCATAGGAAACAACGTAAGAAAATATCCCGAAACTTTCAAACTAATCAAACAGGAAGGTCATTCCATCGGATGCCACACTTTCAACCACGAAAACGGCTGGAATACGAAAACCGGCGATTACATCAAATCGTTTAATGAAGCTAATGAATTGATTCACAGCAATTTATTCCGCCCACCTCATGGAAAAATCAAACGTTCGCAATTAAAACAGTTGAAAGACAAAAAGATTGTAGCGTGGACTGTCATAGCATACGATTGGGACCACGCTCTTTCGCATGACGCTGTTTATCATAATGTTATAAAAAACGCCTACGACGGTGCCATCGTTGCTTTCCACGACAGTGAAAAAGCTTATAACAACATGATTTCAGCTCTGCCAAGAGTTTTAGAATATTATCATAATCAAGGCTTTGAATTCAAAGCTTTGTAATTTTTTTGTTTTGATATTAAAGTTTTTACTATTTTTGCAAATTACTAATTAACGTAAAAATGAAAAAACTCATATTAGTTCGCCACGGCGAAAGCGAATGGAACAAGCTCAACCTCTTCACAGGTTGGACCAATGTGGATTTGTCGGAAAACGGAGTACAGGAAGCCATCAACGCAGGTAAGTCGTTGAAAGACAACGGTTACAAGCCTGAAGTATGCTTCACATCATATCTGAAAAGAGCCATCAAGACGCTCAACAACATCCTTGACGTGATGGATATGGACTGGCTTCCGGTGTACAAAAGCTGGCGCCTCAACGAGAAGAGCTACGGCCAACTGCAAGGCTTGAACAAGGTCGACATGGCGAAAAAATATGGTGAGGAACAGGTTCTGAAATGGCGCCGTTGCTTCGACGTACAGCCTCCGGCGTTGGCGATGGACGACCCGAAAAGTCCGCGCCAGGATCCGCGTTACGCCGAGATGACCGACGACCAGATTCCGCTCACCGAGTCGTTGAAAGACACCATAGCACGACTGATGCCTTATTACAAAGACGTGATTCTCAAGGCTTTCGACAATCACGACCAGGTGATGGTGGTGGCTCACGGCAACAGCCTCCGCGGCATCGTGAAGGAGCTTAAAGGGATGTCGGAAGATGAAATCATCAAATTCAACATACCTACAGCAATCCCTTACGTTTTCGAGTTTGACGACAAGATGAACCTTAAAAAAGACTTCTTCCTCGGCGACCCTGAAGAAATCGCAAAAAAAATGCAAAGCGTTGCAAATCAAGGAAAAGCGAAATAAATTTCAGGTCATATGAAAAAAAGATGGGTCATACCTGATATCCACGGATGCGTCAACACTCTTAAACAGCTGATAGAAACCAACGTACAACCGACCAAGGAAGATTCGATTTATTTCCTTGGCGACTATATCGACCGCGGTCCGGATGGTAAAGGCGTCATCGACTATATCATGAGCTTCCAAAAAGAAGGATTCAACATTCAGTATCTCATCGGAAATCATGAGTATTACTGCATAAACGCTCATGAGCAAGACAAACACAGATGGTTGACGAAAAGCAGCATACAAAGGGAATGGGAACGCTACGGTGCCAAGATGACGCTGAACAGTTTCGGTGTGAAACGCCCACGCGATATCGATGAGAAATACATCGAATGGATGAGCAAAGGCAAATATTACATCGAACTCGACGACTTTATCCTTGTCCACGCAGGCATGAACTTCGATATTCCTAATCCGTTTGACGACACTATGTCAATGCTTTGGGTGCGCGATTTCAAAGTCGACCCGATCAGAATCGGAGGCAAGAAAATCATACACGGACACGTGCCTGTGGAATACAGCCTCATCCAACTTTTCATCGACTCCGGAGGGTATGACTTCATCGCTCTCGACAACGGAGTTTACTACAGAGACCAGAAAGTGGGCTTCGGCAACCTCATGGCTCTCGAACTCAACAGTATGGAACTCATCGCCCAACCGAACGTCGACTTCTGATGTTTGTTGATATTCATACACATCTTGATAATCAATCTGTTATAAAGATTGTTAACGACAATTTTGAAGAAAAGATACTAACTACTGTGGGGATACACCCATGGGAGGTCGGTGTTATTGCTAATGAGGTTCCTCGCGACCTTCAGTCGCTCGGAATGACCACCGCTATCGGTGAGGTCGGATTAGACAAAGTTCATAAGGAAACTTTTGAGAAACAGATTGAGGTTTTCGAGGAAATGATAAGATTATCAGAGAGTTACAAGAAACCGATGATAATACATTGCGTGAGAGCGTACTCGGAGATAATTGAGATTAGAAAGAAGACACGAGCAACGATGCCCTGGGTGATTCATGGGTTCAACAGCTCCGTCGAGACGATGCGGCAACTGCTGAGACATGATATGTACATCTCACTTGGCGAAATTTTGTATCGTAATGAAAATCAGGCAGTTAAGATATTAAAAAACATACCTTTAGGCAGGCTTTTCCTCGAAACTGACGTCTCGGGAAGAGATATCAAGGACGTCTATTCGAAGGCGGCGGGCCTATTGGAATGCGACTTGGATTTTTTGTGCAGACAAATTTTTGAAAATTATGGAAGACTGGAAACAACGCACTAACATATTAATAGGTGATGAAGGTGTCGAGCGTCTCGCCAAGGCACATGTCTTGGTGGTCGGACTTGGCGGCGTGGGAGCGTATGCCGCCGAACAGCTTGCGCGCGCTGGCATCGGAGAGATGACCATCGTCGACAGCGACACCGTGAGCGTGACAAACAAAAACCGTCAGCTTTTGGCGTTGGACAGCACCGTGGGACGTTTGAAGACCGACGTGATGGCGGAAAGAATCCGTGACATCAACCCGGAGATAAAGATTCATACGCTTCCGCAATATCTTAAGGATCAGTCGATTATAGATTTGATGGCACAAAAATTCGATTTCGTGGTCGACGCCATCGACACCATGGCACCAAAGGTGTTCCTGCTGTATTACGCCGTGCAAAATCATCAGAATATAGTAAGTTGCATGGGTGCTGGCGGGAAATATGACCCGACAAAGATAGAGATTTGCGACATGTCGAAGTCGTACAACTGCAGGCTGGCATTCTATATCCGCAAACGCTTGCACCGCTTGGGAATACGAGAAGGCATCACTGTGGTGTTCTCACCTGAGAAAGTGGCTGACGACGCCTTCATCGTGGAAGACGAGCAGCAACAAAACAAAATAGCTACAGTGGGGACAATCTCTTATATGCCGGCTGTTTTCGGATGCTTCTGCGCATCACATGTCATCAACCGGCTACTAAAAACACAAAATCGTGTTTCCTCTTGACTTCTTTCTCGATATGCGCGATGTAATGCGTGCGGCGAGGGATGGTATCGAGGATTTTCTGAGCCTCGTTGTACTCGCCCATCTCACGGTATAACTCAATGATTTCCAATATCGAAGCCTCATATTCCTCATCATCGGGAGTATAGCGGCCTTTCAGCAGGACAAGCAACGCCTTCATGTTGGCAAGATATTCGTCGTGAAGCTGGCGAAACATCATACGGCCTTGTCTTTGTTTGCGGCGGTTTTTGCGCCACACGTTAAAACTCATCTTTCCGGAAAAAAGAAAACTGAGCTTCATCTGATAGTTGTTACGCACCAAATCGTTGTATGCCCACCACATCATTCTGCGGATGTAAAGCTCCTTATCTCTATCATTATCAATGGCTTGCAGACATTTTTTATAATGATTTATGAGAGCCAGACGGCCTTCCACGCTGTTGAAATGGACACCGAAGAAACGCCAGTGATTCCAGTTATAATACGGAACGCTCGGCTTTGTGTAAGTCACGGTAGGCTTCTTATATTCATTGATCCAGAACCAGTGGCTGCATGCCGGACATGTTATTATCTTTTGAGGCTCGATGATGAAATTGTCGTTCAACGTCTTTCCGTCGGAGTACAATATCGATTTGTTGATCATCTCCGATTTCACGAGATGACCTTCAAGCCATGCTCCGCAGCGCGTACATTTAATATAATAAGTATCGTATTTTATCATGACGTTGACGTTGTTTGTTATTTCCTTCCGAAATCGGCCGGTATCTCGCCCCAGATCTCGGTTCTCCATTTGTGTATCGGCACTCTGAAGGTGTTTTCGTGCAGCCATTTCTCGGCTCTTCTTATCACCTCGAAGAGATACCTGTTTTTCTCATTCTCAACGAGTTTCGTCCGGCACAGTCTCTCGCTCACCCATTTCTGACCGTTAAGGGAGTCGGAATATATCGGCAGGCTGATGCGGTTTTTCTTTTGCCATGCGAGGCAATGCACTATGGCGAGAAACTCCCCAATGTTGTTGGTGCCGCCTTCAAATACGGGGCTTTTGAACACCTCTGTCCCTGTGGCGACGTACACGCCACGGTATTCCATTTTCCCCGGATTACCGGAGCATGCCGCGTCAACTGCGATGGCATTGGGATCGGGTTTTGGCGTGCCTTCAGGCAATGTTTCCCATGATATTTTCGTTTCGTTATCCGATGAAAAATCAGGTTCAGATTTAAACGCCGATTCGGCGGCTTCCCTGGTGGGAAATCCTTTGTATCTCGCACCAGGGAACCCTTCGACCTGCAAACGGCATTCGTCCCAAGAGGCGAAGACGCCTATTTGCCGGCCGGTCCAAACCGTATAAAATTTATTTTTCAATTATCCTTTGCGAACTGCCAATAACAATTCCAGCATCTTGATTGCCGAATCCGACACTATGGTGCCAGGTCCGAAGATTGCAACTGCGCCGGCGTCATACAAGAACTGATAATCCTGGTGAGGGATAACGCCACCCACTGTCACCATGATATCCGGACGACCGAGTTTGGCGAGTTCTTCGATGACCTGAGGCACGAGAGTCTTGTGACCTGCTGCCAGTGACGACACTCCCACGATGTGGACGTCGTTTTCCACTGCCTGACGTGCTGTCTCGGCCGGTGTCTGGAACAACGGTCCCATATCGACGTCGAAACCTATATCGGCGTAGCCTGTAGCGACAACCTTGGCGCCACGGTCGTGACCGTCCTGACCCATCTTGGCAATCATGATACGAGGACGACGGCCTTCGAGTTTAGCGAACTCATCAGCCATTGCCTGTGCCTTGGCGAACTTCTCATTACCTTTTGCTTCCATAGAATAAACTCCTGATATTGAACGAATTACAGCTTTGTAACGACCAACAATCTTCTCGCATGCCATTGAGATCTCGCCCAATGTGGCACGGCATTTTGCCGCCTCAACTGCGAGAGCGAGCAGGTTGCCCTTGCCAGTCTTCACCGACTCGGTGATGGCATCGAGGCAACGCTGTACGTCGGCTTCGTTACGGTTAGCCTTCAACTCTTTCAGACGGCGGATCTGTGACTCGCGCACCGCTGTGTTGTCAACTTCAAGAGTATCTATGCTGTCCTCATGTTCGAGGCGGTATTTGTTGATACCGACGATAGTCTCTGTTCCGGCGTCGATCTTAGCCTGCTTACGTGCTGCAGCCTCTTCGATACGCATCTTCGGAAGACCTGTCTCGATAGCTTTTGCCATGCCGCCCATAGCTTCAACCTCCTGGATGTGAGCCCAAGCGCGCTCGTAGATATCGCGAGTCAATGACTCTACATAATATGAACCTGCCCATGGGTCTACCACGCGGCAAACATTAGTCTCTTCCTGGATGTAGATCTGGGTGTTACGAGCGATACGTGCCGAGAAGTCGGTAGGCAGTGCGATAGCCTCGTCCAAAGCGTTGGTGTGCAACGACTGAGTGTGACCGAGGGCTGCTCCCATAGCCTCGATACATGTACGGGCGACGTTGTTGAACGGGTCTTGCTCTGTGAGCGACCATCCTGAGGTCTGGGTGTGAGTACGCAAAGCAAGTGACTTGTCGCTCTTCGGGTTGAAAGTCTTGACAATCTTAGCCCACAGCATACGAGCGGCACGCATCTTGGCGATTTCCATGAAGTGGTTCATTCCGGAGCACCAGAAGAACGACAGACGTGGAGCGAAAGCGTCGATGTCCAAGCCCGACTTGACACCTGTGCAGAGGTAATCCCAACCGTC
>JAGCFU010000032.1 GCA_017649945.1 Bacteroidales bacterium
AAATAGTAAGCACCAGTCTTCTCTGATTTCTTCATTTTGATGACCTTCGTGAATTCCTTACCAGCTGTGTGCAATGATGCAACTACCTTCTTTGCCATATCCTAAATCTTATTTAATTTCTTTGTGAAGAGTCATTTTCTTAAGGATTGGATTGTATTTCATGAGTTCCAATCTCTCTGGGGTGTTCTTCTTGTTCTTCGTTGTAACGTAACGAGAAGTTCCCGGGATGCCTGTTGCCTTTTGCTCTGTGCACTCCAAAATCACTTGTACGCGTGCGTCTTTAACTTTCTTTGACATATCTTTATCCTTTCAAATTTCGGACTGCAAAAATACATAATTTTTTAATACCTTACAATATTTTTCAGTCAAAAATTTTATCAACTTTGAAATTTTCTTATTTCTTTGATTATCAATCTGTTAAATTATTCTTTGTTGATAATTTTATTGACAACCTCAAGAATTTCAGCCTCTTTCTTGATAGCAGCAGCCTCAATCTTTGCGCCATCGGCAACAATTTTATCGGCAAATGCTCTGTCCTTCAATCCAGCGGCGTTGATTTTCACGTTGAGATATGCACCCATGACGGCACTTCTGCAGCATAATGCGCCTACTCCAGCGTCTGAAACAGATGCAGGATTGCCTGTCTTTGCCATCGCCTCTACGATTTCGAATGCCTCAAATGCCACGTTCATAGTCTTGAACGGAACCTTTGTAGCATACTGTGATGCGAGTTCGAGAGCCTCCATACGAGCAGCCTTGTCGGCGTCGGTCTTCTTAGGCATCTGCAATGCTGCCATGATTTTGTTGAATGCATTTGTATCTTCGTCAACGAGGTCAAGTAACTGATCCTTAAGGATTTGACCTCTTTCAGCGACCTTCGAGAACTCTTCCCAACGCTCATCCCATCCTGGCTTGTGTGATGAAAGGTTAGCCACCATCGTTGCCAATGCTGCGCCGAGAGCGCCCATGTAAGCTGAGATTGAGCCGCCACCTGGAGCCGGACTCTCGCTTGCTGTCTCGTTGGCAAAACCTGTGCAAGTCATATCGACAAGCTTCTTCTGTGTCATGTCTTCAATCAAGAATTCGATGACTTTCTCCTTCGGGTTGAACGGCTTCAAATCATCAAGACCCATCGACTTGATGGCGATCTTCATGATTTCATCCTCGCTGACGCCTAATGAACGCTGCTGTTTTGCAAGATAATACTTACCTGCGTCGATGAGCACCTTCTTAGGAATCAAACCGACGATCTCGCAGCCTGTCACGCGCACTCCACGAGCTGCAGCCTTAGCGCAGACCTCGTCGAAACAAACGTGAACCGGAGAGACGTTGATGTTTGTGATGTTCATTGAAACCTGAGCGATACCGTATTCCTCGATGAACCAGCCGATAGCCTTGGTGCTCTTCAGAGTGCCAGGAATCATGATTGGGTTACCGTTCTCGTCTTTCATCGGCTTGCCTGTCACCTTGCCGCCTTCACGCATCGGACGGCCTTTCTCGCGCACGTCGAAAGCGATGGCGTTGGCGCGACGTGTCGAAGTGGTGTTGAGGTTATAGTTGATGGCGATGAGGAAGTCGCGGGCTCCGACCTGTGTCGCGCCGGTCTGTGCCACATGCTCGTTCCACTCGTTAGGACCGAAATCAGGCTTCCATTCCTCGGTGCCGAGACGGCTCGACAGTGACTCGTATTCGCCTGTGCGGCAATAAGCCAAGTTCTTGCGTTTTGGCTGGAAAGCGGCCTCTTCGTAGCAGTAAATCGGGATGTTGAGTTCTTCGCCGAAGCGTTTTGCGAGGTTACGGGCATAAACCACGACCTCATCCATCGTGATGTTTGAAATCGGGATGAGTGGGCATACGTCTGTTGCACCCTGACGTGGGTGGTCGCCGTGATGGTTGCGCATGTCGATAAGTTCGGCAGCTTTCTTCACCACGCGGAATGCGGCTTCGCACACGTTTTCCGGCTCGCCCACGAAAGTGATGACGGTACGGTTTGTAGTCGCACCCGGGTCAACGTCCAACAATTTCACGCCTTCAACCTTCTCGATTTCGGCTGTCACCTGGTTGATGATGTTCATATCGCGACCTTCGCTGATATTCGGAACACATTCGATAAGCTGTTTCATATCTGTTTATTTTATTACTTTTCCTTTTAAAATCATTGTCTGAACTTTGTTCGCACCATAATAATACGGCATGAACTCCAGCTGTGTCATCGGCTTGGTAATCATCACGTTAGCGATTTTACCTTTGGTGATTGAGCCGAGCTCATGAGCCACATCCATGGCGTAGGCAGTGTTCAATGTCGTCGCATTCAACGCCTCTTCCGGTGTCATGCGATATCTGATGCAGGCGCATGAGAGCACAAACTGCATATTGCCTGATGGCGACGTTCCCGGGTTGAAGTCGGAGGCCATTGCTACCGGCAATCCTGCGTTAATCATGTCGCGAACCGGCGACAACGGCAAGTTCAGGAAGAACGCACAGCCTGGCAACACCGTCGGCATGGTGTCGGAGCCTTTCAACGCCTCGATTTCCTCTTCCCCCATCTGTTCAAGATGGTCGACAGAGATAGCACCGTATTTCACTCCCACCTGCACGCCGCCCGACACTGCCATCTCGTTGGCGTGAATCTTAGGTCGCATGCCGTATTTGATGCCTGCCATCAGGATTCGTTCGGTGTCCTCGACAGTGAAGAAACCTTTATCGCAGAAGACATCGATGAAATCAGCCAGATCTTCTGCCGCAACCATAGGAATCATCTCGTTGATGACGAGGTCGACATAATCCTCCTGATGTCCGCGGTATTCCATCGGGATGCCGTGAGCGCCAAGGAAGTTCGACTTTATCGTCATCGGAGAGTTCTCTTTCAGGCGTTTAATCACGCGCAGCATCTTCAACTCGCTCTCGGTGGTGAGACCATAGCCGCTCTTGATCTCGACGGCGCCTGTTCCCATGCGCATAATCTCGTCGAGACGCTGCATCGCCGACTCATAGAGCTCTTCTTCGCTTGCAGCCGCTGTGGCTTTAGCAGAATTGAGGATTCCACCGCCTCTCTTTGCGATTTCCTCGTAGCTCAGACCACGAATCTTGTCGCAAAACTCCATCTCACGCGAGTTGGCGTAAACCAGATGCGTGTGCGAGTCGCAGAACGCCGGCAAGACTAATCCGCCTTTAGCGTCGACGACCTTTCTCTCTTTTGCCAGGTATTCCCGGTATTTCGGAGAGTTCATCTCGCCATAGTCGGCAATCTTGCTACCTTTTATTAATAGGTATGCGTTTTTGATGCGCTTAACATCCGACATCGCGGAGCCGGCTTTCCATAACGAGCCATCTTCAACAATGCCGCATAGTTCTTTAATATTTTTAATAAGCATATCTCAATTCGCTAATGGCTAATAGCTAATGGCTAATGGCTAATATCTAATAGCTAATACCTAATGGCTAATACCTAATGGCTAATGGCTATTTCTGATAAATTGATTGCCAGTTCTTGTATTCGCGTTTCTTCCAAGGTCCGTTGTGGTACACGTACGATGCAATCATCGGGATGACTGTTGTACCTTCGGCATAGACCATCTGCTGGAGTTTCTCGCTGACCTTGCCCCATGAACCTGCCTCGAGCAATGTTGATGATGAGCAAGCGCCATCGCGGACGTCGGCAACGGTGATCTGGATAGCGTATTTGTGCATTGGCACCTCGTGACCGAGGATCTCAGCGCAGACAACTGTATCCTGTGCGAAGTTCTTAGGAGTACCGCCACCGACCATGAACAGACCTGTCTGTGGAGCAGCCATCTTGATTTCTGTCAGCTCGAGGAAGTCGGCGACAGAGTCGATGCTCACGTATGGCTTGCCAGCGTGCTTGCGCTCCCACTGGTGCAGACCGATACCAAAACCTGCTGAAGAGTCTGAGAATGCCGGGCAGAACATCGGGACGCCGCACTCGTAGCATGTCTGGATGAGGCTGTCTTTCTTCACGCCGTGACCTTCATGCAGCCATTTACCGAGGTTCCACAGGAACTCACGTGATGAATACGGACGTGGATCGAGGATGTTGGCGAGCTCGTATGTGGCATGGTCGCACACCTGAAGCTGTTCCTCGTCGATATATGTGTCGTAGATACGGTCGATGTAAAGCTCGCGAAGCTTGGTATCCGGCACCACGTTCTCTTTCTCGCCGATATAATGTTTGAAACCGAGAGCCTCAAAGAGGTCCATGTCGATTACTGAAGCGCCTGTCGAAACGACGACGTCAATCATTTTGTTGCGGACCATGTCGACGTAAACCTGCATACAGCCTGCTGCTGATGTTGAACCAGCCAGAGTGAGGATGTTGGTGCATGATTTCTCTTTCACCATCATCATCAAAATGTCGGCGGCGCGAGCGGTGTCGCGTGATGTGAACGACATTTCACGCATTGCGTCGATGATTTCTGTTGAGTCGTACTTCTTGATGTCGATGTGCTTCACGACATTCTTCAATAAGTCTTTCTTTTCAAGTTTTCTTGCCATTTTATTTAGATTTTAATTGTTATTTGTTTTCATTTTAATCTGCAAAAATACAAAATATATTATTCAATAACAAAAAAATTAAAAAAATCTAATGGCTAATGGCTAATAACTAATGGCTTTTTCCTATCTTTGCGAAAAATTAATATGTCATGAAAAAATTATTGCTCATAGCGATTATCTCAATTGCATTTTTATCATCTTGCGGAAACTCCGAAAACAGTAAAAAAGAATCAGCAAAACAAGATACAACTACCTCAGAATCAACGGCTAAGGAAAAGACTTACGTTAAAGTGATGTCATACAAAGACTTCGTCAAAAACGTTTGGGATTTTGAAGCGAACACCAACGAATTCGTTTTTAAAGGCGAAAAACCTTGTGTGGTTGACTTCTATGCCACATGGTGCGGCCCGTGCAAGACGGTCGCCCCTATTCTTGAAAAACTGGCTAAGGAATACGATGGCAAGGTCGATTTTTACAAGGTGGACACCGACAAAGAGCAGAAACTCGCTATGATATTGAAGATTCAGTATCTGCCAACGGTTTTCTTTGCAAAAAATGGCGCTCAGCCTGAGAAATCGGTAGGAGCAAAAGATGAGGCATTTTTCCGCGAACAAATCAAAAAAATGTTAGGTGAATAACATCTTCCCGACATCTTATCTTCCTGACATTCAATACATTGCATTGTTTTGCCAAAATGATGCGCCAAAGATTGAATTGTTCGAGACGTATCAGAAACAGTCGTGCCGCACTCGTTGTAACGTGATGACTGCCAACGGATTACAGACATTGACAGTACCTATCGTGAAAACCAACGGCAACCACACATTAACTAAGGACATCGCTATCAGTTACAAAGAGCCGTGGCAGCAGATTCACCAACGTTGTTTGGAAGCTGCATACCGTAAAACGCCTTATTTCGAGTACTATTTTCCTTACCTTGAGCAGGCTTTTTCAACAAAATTCGACACGCTCATCGAATTGAACGAGTTTTGTTTGAAGTTTATCCTTAAAGTATTGAAAATCAACAAAGAAATCGTTTACACCGAAGATTTTGAGCCAATCCAAGATGCAAACGATTATCGTGTTTCTTTATCAAAATGGTCGCCTGACGCCACCAATTTCCCGAAATACTACCAAGTCTTTGCCGACCGCCAGTCGTTTGTTTCCAATCTCTCAGTCATCGACCTGATTTTCAACGAGGGACCGGAATCGAGAAATTATCTAAACGTGCTATAAAAGCCATCACCCAGCCTAAGCTCAAAGCCAGGTGATGAAAAAAATTATTTAACAAGAAAAAATTTATTAATTAGCTCTACTAAACAGTTATATCAATAGGTCTGTTTGGTTATATAAAAAGTCAGATTGATTTCTGGAGAAAGTTAGATAATGAAGTTGAGACCAACAAAAATGGTATGGAATGTGATATCTTGCCCATAATCCTTGCTACGGTTAAGCAA
>JAGCFU010000020.1 GCA_017649945.1 Bacteroidales bacterium
CCAAACATCTGGCCTGATAATGAGGTTCGGGGCGCTGCAATTTGATTTCAAGAGGGAATATTTTTTCTATGTATAAATACGATGATTCTAAATCAGCTTTAGATAGTTGCTCTGTGATATACTGTTTGTCGTATGTCACAATGTATATTATTTGTGAAAAGTCGGCTGTATTTCTAATAAGTTTAAGTGTCTCAAAAATTTCCTGTGCACCCAGTCGATCAATGTCATCTATCAGAACAAATATCTTTCTTCCCAGTTTGTTTAAACATTCCGTTATCTTACCTTTTTGTTGTTTAATTGTCTGCTGTTGTTTATTGTCAAACAGTTTTGACATAGACACTACCCAATCAGGAGCGCTTACAGCGGTAAGTAACTCGGAGTACTTGATAATTGGTTTCTTTATGGCAGAATAATGGGGCTCGAGCATACGTCCTAATCCATTGAAGAAATCTGTGATTATTTGCTTACTATCAGTGCTTTCCCAAGGGCAAAATTTATATAGAAAGACGTTCCCATCATATTTTTGTGCTTTGATTATAGAATTCTCAATGCGTTTTAAGAACAAGGTTTTGCCAGCCCCCCAGCCTCCAGAAATACCAATGGCAAAAGCTTCTTTTTGCTTGGTGTTAAGAGCTTTTTTGACAATAAGGTCCGCATATGGCTGGCGTATATGTTCGTCATTGGTTTGTTCATCAATATCATCTATACAAAACCCTACTGATTCCTTACTGATGTCAGGTTGTTTATACTTCTTTTTTATTATTTTGAGGCATTTATTATAGATGTTCTCAATTAAGTCCTCGGAGGCCTTCATACACTTAGCAACTTGGTTTTTGATTTTGTAAGGTAGTAAGGTTGACAATAGATATGGGATTGTAAAAACAAATATTAGAACCAATCCCCAATTAATACCAAATACTGATGTTGACCATGTCCAATGATTCATAGATGTGGCCAATAAAATATCAATTATGATAACGGCGCCTAGTGACTTCCATTTTCTGTAGTAGTTAGTTGCAGATTTTATACTACACACAATCATCAAAATAACTACAGAAATGAACAGAAGAGTGTTAAGGTGATTGTTTTCATTAAGATGTAAGTATATTGAGTTTGCTTGTACTCCAACCATTCTAAATATCCAATTGTTTATGGTTTCTGATGTAAATAAAACAAGCAGAATCACAAATGCTGTTAGTGCCACAAATGACAAATTACGATAATTAATATGATGTTTCTCCATATTCTTTTTTTGCAAAGATACAACTATTTGGTAATTAAGTCCAAATAAAGTTATCAACACCTTATGAGTCTTCTCGCGCGTACAGGTGCATGATTAATAAAACGCGCGCATGCACGCGATACGGCTGTTGATAACTTTTTTTTGCGCTTGCCTTATTTTGTTATCATGTTATTGCTTCAAAACTAATAACCCCAAAATCATCACGACAAATCCTCCTCCAAATCCCAAGCCTTCTCAAAGCTTTTTCTGTTCAAGACCAGCCATCTGAATGGCATTCTCAACCAATCGCTTTCAATAAAAACGTGTGCGGCATGTCAGAATTCGGGCTTGCACTCGGTTGTCAAATCAGCGAGGCAGACAAAGTTAATACCGGCAAACTGATAGCCGAATGTATCATTGGCGGCATTTTGTTTGGGTGCTTTGTTGCTTTGATAGCTGCTAACTACGCGAATAGGTAAACTCTTCCATTTTTTATTAAACTTTGTCGTTCTGCCTGACACAGTTTAATTTACACTCTCTTGTTTTACAAAGGATATGATAATGTTAAAGTAAGAGCCTCTAATATACAATATCGATAATTTCTAACAACTCCACTTCCAGTTTTCCCAACTCCTTTTTCACCATTGTTTCGGCAAACTCTTTACACCATTCCTTGTTGTCTTTGATAATGGGACAAAATGTAATCTGATTTTGATGAAAAAATAGAAAAACACTACGGTTGAAATAATTTTTGTACCTTTGCGAAAAAATAATATGACTAAACCGTTTTCTCAGCGATATGGATATACCTCATTGGCGGATGTTATGATTCGGGAGGATATGCCTGAAGCGATTCAAAATGCAATTTGCAATTGCTATGATAAAATGCCGGATGCCAATATACCTGATCATGATGTGGGAGGATATGTCGGAATTAAAAATGCTTTAACTGAGTATTTATGGTGTAACTTTTTAAACAATAGAGCAGAAGACCTATATGAAAAGTATCGTTACGGAGAAAACATAGATGTCTTTATTGATACGCTCTTGGATAATGATTATCCGTGGTATTTGAAATTAGACATGATAGAAATGTCATTAGCCTATCTGCTTGGTGTTTACAAAGAAAATAGTTGCTGTTTTGAAGAAAATCCCGCTGTTTTCGAAAAGAATCTCAATAAAGAATTCGCTCGGCTAAATTACGCATACCGTATTGTTGACCATTTTATAGTTGAAATCACATCTGACGAAGATATTAAAGCTGTTGAAAAAGCCATTGACACAAGCGATGATAATGTTAGGACACATCTGACAAATGCACTTGAACTAATGGCTCAGCGACCTAAAGGAATATATAAGGACTCCATAAAAGAATCAATATCGGCCGTAGAGAAATGGTGCAGGAAATATACTGGAGAAAGTACATTAGGGAAAGCATTGAATAAACTCAAGGGTAAGAATGACGTAATACATCCGAAACTCAGAACGGCTCTCGAACATTTATACATATATACAAATCAAGAAGATACTGGAATTCGCCATGCTCTTATGGTTGAAGATGGTAATTATACGCCATCTATGGATGAAGCAGTCTTTATGATAGTGACATGCAGTGCGTTTATAAACTATTTGAACAAGAAAAATACACAAATATGAAAAAAATATACTTTATTATTTCTGTAGCAGCATTTACTGGGGTGCTAATACTTTCTTGTTTGTGGATATTTGGCAGTCTTAAAGTCTCAGTTGTTACTTTAGATACTTTTGTTGGTGTTTCGGTTGCAGTGCTGGCAATAGTATTCACAGTCGTTATAGGTTTCCAAATCATAAATGCTATTGATATAAAAGACAGAATGGTTGATGTTGAACGACAACAGAATAAGTTGATAGATATCTCTCGACAATTAGCTGAAAATGACAGGTTGCACACTAAAGAAGCATATAATCTTCAAGCGGGTATATGTGATCAAAGCGCGGAAATCCGAATGGCAGAAGCAAACTATGTTGAAGCCTTTTGTAGCTGTCACTCAGCATTATTATATGCCATTCTTGCAGATCAACAAAATCAAATTAATAGGATTACTCATATGAACAATATCATCTTGTTGATAAACAAGCCACCAGTAGTGAGTTTTGAATTACTGAAATCACAACTGATATTAGAATGCACTAAAATTCGCGAAACTGTATCTTACAGGAATTGCTTGTCAAGCGCATATGAAAACACATTGAGTATGTTTTGGACAAAAATGCAACAATATGGTTTTATGGGTGAAATAAAGGCGGAATAACAATAAATTAAGACACGAACAAAAAGACATTGCAAATTGTTTTCATAGACCCCACGAAAGTATTATTCGTGAGACCCTACCAATACGCCGAGGCATCTATCTATTTGATGTGTGAAAATTGAATGGTTTTGCTGTATTCAAAAAAAGTGTATTTTTGCATCAAATTTAGAATAGGTGCCATATATGTCTTTGCTAAAAACAACTGATATGGACAAATACGACATAGAATTACTAAAATCCACCCCGAGCATGCTTAATGGCATTGCCGTTGAAGCGGATAGCACTATACCAGTAGAGGCTCTGTCGTAAAAGGAAAAACATTTTCAAAGATCATTCCGTTGTAAAAATATAATTTGTACTTTTGCAGCGATTAAGAATCAAACCACAAATAGCATCGTAAAACATTATTTTAAAACAGTGAAAACCATTGCCATGGATGAAATGGAGTGTTATTTTATATTGTTGAACGTTGTTAAAAATTTATTTATGGAAATAAAACGTTTTGGATATTACTGGTTAGACACATGGATTTTGGCAAATGTAATACAACTTGCCACACAGGATTTTTGCATCCGCTACCTTAACCGCACTAACGATCCCTGCGGACGTCAGTACGACCAAATGACACAGGCTGCGCGTTCGGTTACGGCAAATATAGCCGAAGGCAATTCGCGCCATGCCACGTCAAAGGAAACGGAGATGCGTCTCACCGATGTGGCTCGCGCAAGCCTCGCGGAACTTGCAAATGATTATATAAATTGGATACTGCTGCATGAAAAAGCACCATGGTCTGTAAAGTCAAGCGAGCATAGGAAAGTTACAAGTATCCAGCTTGATAGGCCTACATATAAAGAAGATGTGCAGTATGAGAGCAGCGTGCATATTATAAAGCAGAAGCACAAATTTGACGAGTGGTTTCTCTCAAAAGATTCTTTAATAGAAGCCAACTGCCTCATTGTGCTTTGCAATCGTCTCATCATGATGCTGGGAAAACATCTTGAGCTTTTACTTGAAAATTTCAGGAAAGAAGGTGGTTTCACTGAAGCTTTAACGGCAGAAAGGCTGGCATTCAAAACCGAGCAAAGCGTCCAAAGTGATGCCCCAGCTTGTCCGAAATGTGGCAAGCCAATGATAAAACGAGTCGCGAAAAAAGGTGTTAATGCTGGCAATGAATTTTGGAGCTGCAGTGGATTTCCAGAATGCAACGGGACAAGAAAATTGGGATGATTCTTATTTTTCGATATATCGATATTTCGAAATGTCGAAATAAGAAAGACAATAAAAAATAACAGGACCGCTCCCACAGCCCTGTTAAGTCCTTAATAATTAGTAATACGTTAAATCAACCAAGATAACTCTTGAGAATCTTGCTTCTGCTTGTGTGCTTCAAGCGGCGGATCGCCTTCTCCTTGATCTGACGCACGCGCTCGCGTGTGAGGTCAAACTTCTCACCAATCTCCTCTAAAGTCATCGGATGTCCGCCGTTGAGTCCGAAATAAAGACGGACGACGTCGGCCTCTCTCTGTGTCAAAGTCGAGATGGCACGGTCAATCTCCTTACGTAATGACTCGTAAAGAAGCTGCGTCTCAGGTGTCACCACCTCGTCGCTCTTCAAGACGTCGTACATGTTGTTGTCTTCGTCCTGCACGAGAGGAGCGTCCATTGACACATGACGGCCTGCGTTCTTCATCGACTCCTTGACTTCGGCTTCGGTGAGGTCGAGGACTTCAGCTATCTCTTCGGCGTTCGGCTCGCGCTCAAATTCCTGCTCCAGCTTTGCGTATGTCTTGTTGATTTTGTTGATCGAGCCGATCTTGTTCAATGGAAGTCGGACGATACGTGATTGTTCTGCAAGAGCCTGGAGGATGGATTGGCGGATCCACCACACAGCGTAAGAGATGAACTTGAAACCTCTTGTCTCGTCAAAACGGCGTGCCGCCTTGATAAGTCCGAGGTTGCCCTCATTGATGAGGTCGGGGAGGCTTAATCCCTGATTTTGGTACTGTTTCGACACGGAGACGACGAATCTCAAGTTGGCTTTCGTGAGTTTCTCCAAAGCGGCCATGTCGCCCTGACGTATTCTCTGCGCAAGCTCGACTTCCTCGTCAGCCGTTATCAATTCAACTTTACCAATCTCCTGGAGATACTTATCCAAAGAAGCGGTTTCCCTGTTGGTAACTTGTTTGGTAATCTTTAACTGCCTCATATTTTATTTATTAAGATTTATTTCTTCTCGCGTCTTGGACCTTTGTGGTCGCCGCCTTTGCGTTCACCGCCCTTATGCTCGCCACGCGGTCTCTCCGGCTTCTCAACGTAACCTTCAGGTTTCGGTAATAATGCCTTTCTTGAGAGACGGAGCTTGCCGGTCTTCTGGTCGATGTCGATGAGCTTCACCTGAATCTTGTCGCCTTCTTTCAAGACGCCGTCCATGGTCTCAAGACGTTTGTAATCGATCTCTGAGATGTGGAGCAGTCCGTCTTTGCCTGGAAGAATCTCGACGAAAGCGCCGAACGGCATGATTGACTTCACTGTGCCGTCGTAAACCTCGCCAACCTCAGGAACTGCAACGATAGCGCGGACGCGTGCCTTAGCAGCCTCGAGGTCTTCCTTGTTGGTAGAAGCAATCTCGACCATGCCACATTTCTCGTCTTCAGTGATGACGATGACGGTGTTGGTGGTCTTCTGAATTTCTTGGACGACTTTTCCGCCAGGTCCGATGACAGCGCCGATGAAGTCCTTAGGAATGATGATCTTCTCGATACGTGGCACTGACTCTTTGTAGTCGGCACGTGGCTCTGTGATGGTCTTGGCCATCTCGCCGAGGATGTGCATTCTGCCTGCCTTAGCCTGCTCGAGAGCTTCACTCAACACTTCGTATGACAATCCGTCGACCTTGATATCCATCTGGCATGCTGTGATGCCGTCAACAGTACCTGTCACCTTGAAGTCCATGTCGCCGAGGTGGTCCTCATCGCCAAGGATATCTGACAAAACAGCGTATTTCTCGTTGTCGGTGATCAAGCCCATTGCGATACCTGCGACAGGTTTTCTCATCTTCACGCCGGCGTCCATCAATGCCAATGTGCCGCCGCACACCGAAGCCATTGATGATGAGCCGTTCGACTCGAGGATGTCCGACACCACGCGGATGGTGTAAGGATTCTCTTCACCGTTAGGAATCATGTTCTTCAATGCTCTCTCAGCGAGGTTGCCGTGACCGATCTCACGACGGCTGACACCGCGGCTGGCCTTGCATTCGCCTGTTGCGAAGCTTGGGAAGTTGTAGTGAAGCATGAAGTTGCTTGTGCCTTCAACGACAGCGCCGTCGATGGTCTGCTCGTCGAGTTTGGTGCCGAGTGTCACTGTCACCAATGCCTGTGTCTCACCACGTGTGAAGATGGCTGAGCCGTGGCATGAAGGAAGCACGTCGACTTCTGTCCAGATTGGACGTATCTGGTCGAGTTTACGTCCGTCGAGACGTTTGCGTTCGATCAAGATGGCGTCGCGCACTGCCTTACGCTCGATGTCGTGGAAGTAACGTTTTGCCATTGAGGTCTTCTCTTCGAGTTCCTCTTCGGTGTATTTTGTGAGATAGTTTTCAAGGATTGCGTTGAATGCGTCCTCGCGCTCGTGTTTGTTGGCGTTGCCTGTGAGTGCGAAGTCGTAACATGGCTTGTAGCAGCATGCCATCATGTCGGCGCGCAGATCTTCGTCGTTGACCTCGTGGCAGTACTCACGTTTCGTCTGTGCTTTCTCAACTTTTGAAGCGAGGTCGAGCTGTGCCTGCACCTGACCTTTGATGGCCTCGTGAGCTGCTTTCAAAGCGCCGATCATCTGGGCTTCTGAGATTTCTTTTGATTCGCCTTCCACCATGCAGATGTCTTTCATTGTGGCACCCACCATGAGTTCGAGGTCGGCGTTCTCGAGTTCATCAGCGCGCGGGTTGATGACGTATTCGCCGTTGATCATGGCGACGCGTACTTCGGAGATA
This sequence comes from Bacteroidales bacterium, assembly GCA_017649945.1. Classification (GTDB taxonomy): domain Bacteria; phylum Bacteroidota; class Bacteroidia; order Bacteroidales; family F082; genus Limimorpha. The sequence continues at coordinate 7,505 of JAGCFU010000020.1, forward strand.
GGACCGTGGAACGGGATGTCGGAAACTGCGATAGCTGCTGATGCTGCCAATGCTGCGTAAGCATCCGGAAGCACGTTCTGCTCTCCTGAGAGCAGTGTGATCTGAACCTGGATCTCTGCGTGGAAATCGTCAGGGAATAATGGACGGATGGCGCGGTCAACGAGACGTGAGATCAGAATCTCATAGTCTGATGGCTTGCCTTCGCGTTTGAAGAAACCGCCAGGGAATTTGCCTGTGGCGGCGTATTTTTCTTTATAATCGACTGAAAGAGGCAGGAAATCGACGTCATCTTTAGCTTCCTTTGCTGCAACGACAGTGGCGAGCAACATGGTCTTACCGCATGTCACGACAGCCGCACCGTCAGCCTGCTTTGCCAGACGTCCTGTCTCGATGGTAATAATATCCTTACCGGTTTGTATGGTTTGTTTGATACCTTCTGGACCCATAATAAAAACTTTTAATATTAATTAAATAAACCGCTTATAATTAGGTATACAACAATACGAAAAAAGGCAATCCGACGTTGCCTTTTTTCGCAAGGGCATTGATAGTCAATGCTATTATTTTCTGATACCTAATTCTTTGATGATAGCACGATATCTCTCGATATCTTTCTTCTTCAGATAGGCGAGAAGTTTTCTTCTCTTACCTACGAGAGAAACCAGTGAACGCATTGTTGCCAAGTCCTTCTTAGCACCCTTCATGTGTTCTGTCAAATTCTTGATTCTGAATGTGAACAATGCAATTTGTCCTTCTGCTGAGCCGGTATCTTGTGCGTTTTTACCGTACTTTGTGAAAATCTCTTGTTTCTTTTCTGCAGTTAAATACATATCTATCTTTTTTCTCTAAATTTTTCGGACTGCAAAATTACAACTTTTTTATATACGTGTGACAAAAATTTTCAAAAAAATGAAAAAATCAAAAATTATCAAAAAATATGGGAGCGTATTGTAATAATTGCTATTTTTGACGCGATTTTTAAATAGAACAATGTATTTAATTCTAATTTTATGAAAGGTAAATTTACAAAACTAATCACTGTCGTGGTGATTTTTCTTGTGATGCTTGCGGTTGTATCCTGTAAGCAGAAAAATGTTAAGACAATCATGGTGCATAACCAGTTTGCATTGTCTTTGTTTAGAGACACTATTTATATGGATGAGCTGCTTAACCGAACTGACAGTACCACTGTCAACTGGTTGCGTGTAAACGAAGACGGCTCGCTTAGCGCTTTTTATCATGATACTATTAATGGTATAGTGAATGCTCGCGATTTTATGACGGATATCGCAGATACTTATTTCAGTCAGTCGGATTCGTTTGAACTTGAGGAAACAGCTCCGGTGGCAGTACCGGGAATGGTGCAAGACAGCGCAAGCTATACAGTATCGATACCTTTTGCGTATGATGACTATAGCATCGAGAGCGTGACCTTGAGTAGAGGCGAAATGTCTATGACAGTGTCAGTGACACCGGCTCTTCCATTGGTTACAAAAGTCGTGCTGACTTCCAACGCCATAACGATGGTGACAGGCGAGAAGCTTACCATGGAGTTTAATCCTTCGGATAATGATGGCATGTCGAAAGAAGTGGATTTGACCGGATGCACCATTAATGTGAACGCAGGCCAGGAAATCCCGTTTGACGGCACGTTATATATCGAATACGACGGACAAGTCGGCTTTAGTGGCGGAAATTATGAGTGCAATATAAATGGCTCTATCAATAATCTTAGTTTCAAGCAGCTGACAGGCACATTGAATCTGGCTCCATATCAGTTTGCCGAAAGAACACCTATAGATTTCGGAATGGAAGGCCTGACAGGAGAGATATACCTGCCTACTCCAATGCTGGATCTGGCATACAGAAACACATTCGGCTTTGATGCAGCTGCCGACATCAACGAATTGAGCTTCTACAGCAGCATACAGAACGACTCTGTCAATATGCTTGACAGTGAGAACGGCGTGCATGTTGAAATTACAGAGACACAGGAGTTCATCGATCAGCCTATCACAGGTTACGACACTCAAATCAACGCACTCGGACAATATACCGAACTTCGTTTCGGCGGCTTGCTGTCGATGAATACCGGCACCCCTGTGACTGTGACAGACGAGTCTGAGATTGACCTCGCAATAGGCGTCGACTTGCCGTTGCAATTCAATATAGCAGATTTGAAGTATACCGATACTATAGCATTCTCAGCAACAGGCGAGAATAATTTCGAGAATTATCTTAATGAAATTGATTTCTTCCTTGATTTCTATAACAAACTCCCGCTTACCGTGACGCTTGAAGTCGAACTTCTTAAAGAAGGCGAACACACGCTATGGCTGTTTAATGATGACGGAACTCATGGCAATACTATCATTACAGGAGATGAGTCAACACTTGAATGTGATGTTAGAGATGAAGATTTACAAATGGTTCTGGACTCTGATCAGATAGTCATTTCGATTACATTGAGCACAAATGGCATGCAAAGCCTGAAAATTGATGATTTTATCAAAGTTGGAATCAGAATGCTGACGAAGACAGAAAATGTTGATATTGATGATATATTATAATAAGGAGGCGTAGTTATGAAAAAGATATATAAGTTTTTAGCTGTTATCGCTTTAGTTTGCTCAACATTTGTCGCAAAAGCACAGAACGACGGCATCGTTTTCACATTGCTGCCTCAGATTCCATACGTGAATTATTTTAACCCCGGCGTAAGGGTGCCGTACAACGGAACACTTGGCTTGGGAATATCAAACATAAGCGTGTCATATTATAATTCAAGTATTAAAGCTTCGAATCTTTTCGGTGTTAACGCAGCCGGTGAAGATGTCATCGACGCTCATAAGTTCATCAGGAGCCTTGACAAGCGTGATAATACCTTTAATCTCAACTTCTCAGTGGATGTCGTGAATGTCGGATTCAGAGTGAAGAAGTTCTTCTTCAGCTTCGACTGGAGAATGAGAATGGGCACTGGTATCGTATTCGCAAGAGATTTCCTGGGATTTTTCATCGGCGGCAACGGCCATTATCTTGGTGAGGATCATCCTTGTGATTTCAATGTAGATATTGATGTGATGGGCTTTTCTGAATATGCACTCGGAGTCCAGTATGATGTTAATGAGAAACTTACCGTAGGTGTGCGCCCGAAACTTCTGAGCGGTATAGCGAATGTCCATGTCAACAATAATAAAACTAAGGTTTATACAGATGCCAATACTTATGCAATCACTGCTGATGTTGATCTTGATATTAAAGTCGCATCGGTTTTCGATACTAAGTTGTATCGTATCGGCGACATCGCCAACATTTTCGACTCGATAGATTACGGCAATACTGTGAGTGGCAGTAGTAATTTAGGCTTCGGAATCGATTTCGGCGCGTCGTACATCGCAAATGAGCACTGGGGCGTTTCGGCAGGCGTTTATGACCTCGGTTATATCAAATGGAAAAATGCCAGGGTGAAACACAATAAAAAGGAGGGCGTTTCGGTGAATGACGCCATTTTCACAAACATCAACGATGTGTATAACCTTAAACTTGACTATAAGAGCATGCTCGACGAACTCGTTGACGAGGTGTGGGGTAACGACTCTTTGTGTGACGGCTCTGATTATAAGACATATCTCAAGACGAGAGTCATGGCTCAGGGTTATTATCAGTTCAATCCTATGCTGCGTTTCACCGCTATCGGTCAGCTGTTTACGGTCAGAGGCGACGTCAAGCCTGCGTTTACACTTGCATATAGCGGCGTGTTTATGAACCATTTTAACTTGGCTTTGAGCTATACTATGTCGAATTATACTGGCAACGCTCTCGGTACAGGTCTGGGCCTCCATTTCGGACCTTTCAACTTCTACCTTGTGTCAGACAACGTGCTCTCTTTGTTCGATACGTCAGCCACCGTTGCTGAACTCGCCACTTCATACAAGACAGCCGGCGTGCGTCTCGGTGTTGTCTGGACGTTCGGAAAATACCAGAAAGGGAATATAATGGATAAGAAGGATAAGATGGATAAGAAGGATAAGATGGATATGGAGGTGGAAAAGAAAGTGGATACAGAGGCGATTGACAAAGAGAAAGAAGCTTTTGAACAACAACAGAAGCAATAAATAAAAAAAGGCGGTCGATCGACCGCCTTTAATTTTTGTTTTTGAATTAACCTTTGTAGAAAGGTAATTTCACTACGACTGCGCTGATGAGTTTGTCTCTCACCTTGATGAAGATTTCGCTTCCGACCTTTGAGAAGTCTTTCTTCACATAGCCCATACCGATAGCTTTCTTCACTGACGGTGCCATTGTACCTGAAGTCACTTCGCCGATATGGTTGCCTTCAGCGTCGCAGATTTCATATTCATGACGTGCGATTCCTTTGCCTGTGATTTCAAAAGCGACGAGCTTGCGTGTGACGCCTTCAGCTTTCTGTTTCTCGTTGTATGCGCGGTCGATGAAGTCGTTGCCGTCGACAAACTTGGTGATCCATCCGAGACCAGCCTCGATAGGAGAGGTGGTGTCGCAGATGTCGTTGCCGTAGAGGCAGAATCCCATCTCGAGACGGAGAGTGTCGCGAGCACCAAGGCCTATAGGCTTGATACCGAACTCTTTACCTGCTTCGAGAACCTGTTTGTAAACGTTCACTGCTTCTGCGTTAGGGATGTAGATCTCGCATCCGCCGGCGCCGGTGTAACCTGTTGTTGAGAAGATGATGTCTTTCACGCCAGCAAACTCAATGATTTTGAAGGTGTAGTATTCCATATCTTCAACAGATGCCTTGGTGAGCTTCTGCATAGCCTTGAGTGCGAGAGGACCCTGCACTGCGAGCTGTGACCACTGGTTGCTCTCGTTGATGAAGTCGACGCCGAGCTTC
>JAGCFU010000033.1 GCA_017649945.1 Bacteroidales bacterium
ACTCTTCGACAAGAAAGTCCCTGCAATGTACATCGCCGACGGTCACCACCGCAGCGCTGCAGCAGCATTGGTCGGACAGGAGAAGAAAGAGCACAACCCACACCACACCGGCAAAGAGGAATACAACTTCTTCATGACAGTTATCTTCCCTGACAACCAGCTGAACGTCATCGACTACAACCGCGTTGTTAAGGATTTGAACGGCTTGAGCAAAGACGAGTTCATCAAAGCTCTCGGCAAGACATACGATGTCACCGACATGGGAACAGAGATCTACAAGCCAGCCAAACTGCACGAGCACAGCATGTACCTCGACGGTCACTGGTACAAGATGAGCGCAAAACCTGGCACATACGACGACAACGACCCTATCGGCGTTCTCGATGTGACAATCTTGAGCAACAACGTGTTGGACAACATCCTCGGCATCAAGGACCTCCGCACCGACAAGCGCATCGACTTCGTTGGCGGCATCCGCGGTCTCGGCGAGTTGAAACGTCGTGTTGACAATGGCGAGATGAAAGTCGCATTCGCAATGTATCCTGTTTCAATGAAGCAGATCATCGACATCGCTGACACCGGCAACATCATGCCACCTAAGACAACATGGTTTGAGCCTAAACTCAGATCAGGATTGGTAATCCACACATTGGAATAAGCTACTAGCCATTAGCTATTAGCCATTAGCAAAAGAGCCTTTCGGGGCTCTTTTTTATTTTAATCTTTTCTCTATTTCTTCTATCGTTGGCAATTTATTCTGCAATTCTTTTGGCAGTTGATGATACGAAACATCATATTCAGAGATTCCAATTGGAGCATTAACCCGAGACAAAGCATATCGCGCCAGCACACTATTTTTCTCTTTACATATCAGCAATCCGATAGAAGGATTATCATGTAATGTATTTAACAAATCATCAACCATAGCAGTATACCCGGCTAATTGTCCGATATCCTGAAAATCAAACTCTGTTGTTTTCACTTCTATAACACAATAGCGATGCAACGGGATTATATAAAACAACAAGTCTATGTATTTATCTTTACTTCCTACCGACAAACGATATTCTTGTCCGACGAACGAAAAGCCTTTGCCTAGTTCAAGAAGAAACTGCGACAATTTATTTATCAGCTCTTTTTTAAGTTCTTTCTCAGAATATTGCTCTTTTAGTTGTGTGAAATTAAAACAATATGGATCTTTCAGAAGTTGTTGAGCGAGGTCACTTTCAACAGCTGGCAATGTTGTTTGAAAGTTTGTTTGTGCCACACCTTGTCTTTCATATAAATCTGAATTTAGAAAATTGATTAGTACACCTCGCCCCCATTGATTTTCCCATGTTTTTCTGACAAAGAACATTGCCCTATGACTATCCCCTTTAACTTTATCAATAATCTTCTGATGATGTGTCCATGGTATGCAGAACAACATTTCAAAATCGTCGGCAAGTTGCCGACGATTTTCATTATCCAAATTTTCGGCAGGTTGCCGAAGAATTGAAAACAATGGTGAGTATAAACAATAAAAGCTTTTTGTATACCATAAACTAGTAGGTGCAAAGCCTTTTTTGTTGTTCAGTGCCAAAATCAAATCCCTGCTAAGATTCTCATAAAAATGCGAACCATATTTGTTCTCAAGCTGCCGTTCTTCAATGTCTTTGCCCATTGACCAATAGAATTTCAGCATTTCGCTGTTTACCTTAATAGCAGCTTTAATTTGGCTTCGCTTATAGCGTTGCTTTAATTCATCTATCCAATTAATATAATCGGTATCAGTAATGATCATTTTGCCATCCATAAGCAATATGTTAAGTTAAACAATTAGTTTCTTTATCAGAAAAGGTCTGATGGTTCAAAATTATATATAAAAAAACATAGTTCCTTCATTTTTAACATATTTTAACATAATTTGCAGAAAAATGAAACAAATGTTAAAAAATTATTAACAAAACCGCCCTTCAACTAAGTTGAAGGGCGGTTAAACAGAGCGAACATATTTTATTCGTCTTCCATGACTAAATTGAATTTAGTTGAGATTTCTTTCTGGTCGACGACCTGCTGGAGGCTGAAACGCTTGGTCTGTTCCAAATAACCGACTTTCTCACACGTTACTTCTATTTGGACATTACCAAGATTATTCGCTTTCAAACCCTTGATATCAAGAGTCTCTGTCGATTCATAAGGCGTAGTACCTAAATAGTTGCGGTTTGTGTTCTTGACATCAGGCGTTGAAGAGACGACTCTCCAGTAAACATCGGCGCCTTTAGGCTGTGATGTGACAAACCATCTGATAACGTTCTTTTCAAGACCTGTGGTGCCGTCACCGGTAACCTGCTTGTTAGGATTGTCTTTGTTTAGGAAGAATGCTATCAAATCCCAATCAACATCTGCCAAAGCATTGGCATAAGCATTGTTTAATGCCATTGATGCGAGTTCCCAATCGTTACTGACACCGGCTTTGGTAGATCTGCCTGACACTGGGACATTAGGATAAACAAGGGTTCTGTTATGGTCATAAACCTCAATATTCAGTTTAACAGTTCCCGACCATCCAGCACCTGAAAGATAACTAACGTTGAAATCTGTTATATTAACCTGCATCATGTAATCGGTACGAATGTCGGCATCGAAGTTAAAGCCAAGAGTTCTCATGTAATGTCTCATGCTTTCATCCACGAAAGAACGAACATCAGGTTCAACATTAACCTTAGGTGTATATGTCGTACTCCCATCGTATTTTCTAAGGATATTGTCATTAGGGCGATTGTCAGCTACATTCAAACGGATACCGTAGTCCAAGAACATGAAACGATTGCTTTGCGCCTCCTTTACAAGTGCAAGATTAACTACATTAGTTTTAGGATGGCTTACAGTCTGCTTCGTAGTTCCGCATGACTGCAATAATATTGCCATCGATGCTACCAATAAAACTAATACTTTTCTCATTTTAATATTTTCTATCTTAACTATTATTTAGATTTAATTTTGATTAGTTTAGCCGATATTGTTGTTGTGAAGATTATCTTTTTACCTTCCTGACCAACTTTCATTGTAACAATAGGCTCAATTATACCATCAGCACCTTGATCTTGTACTGAATTGATCAATCTATATGCTGCCAAACCTCTCGCAAATAAAGCTGGAAATGGCTTATCAATAGGAACGGTTCTGTCATCATCAGACAAATACCCAATCTTAACTATACCAGAATATTTAATATCATATTCACCAGTAGTTGAATTTTTTTTGAATTCAAGGGCATATTCATCATTTTTTTCACTAATTTTTATGGTTTTTGATGAGCCCAAACCTTTTTCTTCATAAACGATTACTGACTCAACTGTTTCTGTATTAATAATTTGATAACTATCTTTTGTCAGATTTAAAAACTCAAGAGATACAGGATTTGAAATACTACTTACTGCAGCAGGAATAATTGTTGCTTTTTTTGTAACAGTACAAGAGCTCAACATAATTGCGATTACAAGAATCAGTGTCGCACTTAAAATCTTAGAAAATTTTCTCATTTTTGCATTTTACGTCCACTCCTATTTGGACAATAGTTAATTAATTATTGTTAAGGAGCACCGAAAGAAATGTCGCACACAAAAAAAGCGTGGTGCTCTTTCGCTTCATCTGAATTCTCAGGATTCTGGACTACCTATCAAGTCAAATTAATCGAATAAGCCCACGCTAAAACAGCGCGAGCGTCATAGGCTTTATTCTTGACTTGATATTTTCAAAAGTGTCCAGTTTTTGAGAATTCAAGATTTGGCTTCTAACGCTTTTCCCAATATATCTTTAAAGTGTGCGCAACGAATTGCGATTTATATCATAGGCAAACAAAATTTGTTATTATTCCGTGAATTTGTCTCGCAAAATTACATAATTTTTCATACAAAAACAAGTCATCTGAAAAACTTTTTGTATTTTTGTCAAAATTTCATCATTATGTCAGAGAAATCATTTGACCCGAATGCGGCGGCGGCATTAGGCTCCGGAATTTACGGACTGCCTTGTACGGCTGAGGAAGCCGAGATCATTATCATCCCTGTGGAATGGGAGTTGACAACGAGTTACAACCGAGGCACTGTCGACGGACCAAGTGCAGTGTTCGACGGCTCGATGCAGGTAGACCTTTGCCATCACGACTATCCCGATTTGTGGCAACGCGGCATCTGGATGGACGAATTTCCTAAAGAGTTGAGGAAACTGCACGACAAGCTCGCTCCAGTCAGCGAAGAAATCATAGAGGCTATCGAAAACGGCGAAGCTGACGAGTTTCCTTGGAAATACGAAGCAAAATACAAAGCCATCGAAGACGGTTTCGAGACAATGTTCCATTGGCTGCGCGAGCGCATCGCATATTGGAAGAAACAAGGAAAGAAAGTGGGACTGCTTGGCGGCGACCACAGCACTCCCCTGCCCTATCATCAATACCTTAATAATATAGGCGTAAATTACGGCGTTCTGCACATCGACGCACACAGCGACCTGCGCGAGCGCTTCGAGGGATTTGAATATTCGCACGCCTCGATATTTTACAACGTTTTGAAACTTGAGAAAGTCGAGAAATTAGTGCAGGTGGCAATCCGCGACTACTGTCATCAGGAGAAGCAGTTGGTACAAGACTCAAACGGCCGCGTGAAGGTATTTTACGACCGCGACAACCGTCGTCGCATGTACGAAGGCGCTAACTGGAAGCAGATTTGCGACGAAATCATCAACGCATTGCCAGAAAAAGTATATATTTCAGTAGACATCGACGGCTTAGACCCGAAACTCTGTCCTAACACAGGAACGCCGGTTCCTGGCGGCATGGAATACGAAGAACTGATGTATCTGCTCAACCGCATCAAGGAATCTAAAAAAGAAATAATTGGTTTTGATTTGTGTGAGGTCTCGCCTGGTGAGGATGACGAATGGGACGGAAATGTCGGGGCAAGGGTGCTGTATCACCTTTGTGGAGTTATCAGTTAGAAGTTAGGAGTTAGAAGTTAGGAGTTAGAAGTTATAAACAAAAAAGAGTGAAACAGGACACTGTTTCACTCTTTTAATTAACTGCTAACTATTCCATGTTGGTGTAAACAGCCTGCACGTCCTCGTCATCTTCAACTTTATCGAGGAAGTTCATGATGCTTTCGATTTGTTCGTCGTTGAAAGCGACAGGATTGTTGGCGAAACGCTGGAGGTTGGCTTTCACTATGTTGATTTTCATGCCTTCCAAAGCCTCGTGCATTGTGCCGTATGATGTCCAGTCGCTGTATGCGAATGTACCGTCTTCTGTCTCTTCGATCTCTTCGAGACCAGCGTCAATGAGCTCGAGCTCGAGGTCGTCCTTGCTCATTCCGGCAGGGATTTCAATCTGGAACACTGCCTTGCGTGTGAACATATATTCAAGCTGACCTGTCTTGAGGAGTTCGCCGCCGGCTTTGTTGAAATATGAGCGGACGTTGGCGACTGTACGTGTTGTATTGTCTGTAGCGCATTCCACCACGCAGAGGACGCCGTGAGGACCCTTGCCTTCGTACACGATTTCAACCATATCAGCCGTGTTCTTATCGGTAGCGCGCTTGATAGCTGCATCGATGTTGTCCTTTGGCATGTTTTCCGCCTTGGCGTTCAAGATGGCCTGACGGAGTTTAGGGTTCATATCTGGATCCGGACCGCCTTCTTTTGCTGCGATTGTGATAATTTTTCCGAGTTTCGGGAACACTCTTGACATGTGGCCCCATCTTTTCATCTTAGCCGCCTTGCGGTATTCAAATGCTCTTCCCATAGTAACAAATTTTATTTTTCGGGCGCAAAATTAATAAAAAAAATGTTTGGTTATTATTAAATATGAAAAAAAATAGCCATTAGGTATGAGCCGTTAGCCATTAGCAAAGATGATTGAGCGAATCTAATGGCTAATGACTAAGTCTTCTGCTTTTTTTTCTTCGCTGCAGGAAACAATACATTATTTAATATCAACCGATATCCCGGTGAGTTAGGGTGCATGTCGAGCTCCGTCGGCGGGTCGCCTACAAGGTGCTGGTAATCTTCCGGGTCGTGGCCGCCGAGGAATGTCCAGAACCCATTGCCGAAGTCACCGTGAATGTAACGGTCTTCTTCTAAAGCGGCGTTATCGCCGAGAACAACCACCGTAGGCTTCACATAGCGTTTTGCGAAAGCTGTGGTCTGTCCCATGAACGCCTTTATCAGCTTCTCATGACATTGTGTGAGCATGGTCGGCACAGGGTCCCATTTCGCGGAGAAATCGAACAATAAAAAGAAATCGTTGCCATCTTTCACAGACTTAGGGCGTGTCTGCGTAACATCGATGTTTGAAACCTCGTATTCCTGAGGATTTGTCGACACAGTGAAGTCAGTGAAAGCGAAACAGTTGTCGTAGTTCAGACGTTGCGGGTCACCGGGACGGATTGCATCGCCGTCGAACATCACGTCGCAGATGTCGAGACCTTCGGCGGCAAGAGCGATATCGAAGCTGTCGGGAGCCGAGCACATCGCAAAGAGGTAGCCTCCACCTGCCACGAAGTCACGGATTTTCTTTGCGACAGCGAGTTTCAGCTGCGAGACTTTAGTAAAACCATGCCTTTTCGCTGTCTCTTCCTGCTTTTTCACGTCTTCCTGATACCACGGATAGTTCCTATATCTTGCCCAGAATTTGCCATATTGTCCGGTAAAATCCTCATGATGCATGTGAAGCCAGTCGTAAGTCGGCAAAACGCCGTCCAAAACCTCGTCATCGTAGATTATATCGTAAGGAATTTCAGCGTATGTCAGAACCAAAGTAACGGCGTCGTCCCAAGGAAGTATGTTTTTCGGGGCATAAACCGCCAGACGAGGCACTTTCTGAAGCTTCATCTCGTCCATGTTCACGCCCGGGTCGGCTATTTCAGCAAGAATACTCTGTGCCTGAACGTCGGCGATGACCTGATAAGAGACGTTTCTGAGCTTGCATTCGCGTTCAAACATGTCGTGATACGGCATCAGGTAGCTTCCGCCTTTATAATTGAGCAGCCAGCTTATCTCCACCTCACGTTCGAGCACCCAGTATGCCACTCCGTATGCTTTCAGATGGTTGGTTTGCGTCTCATCCATCGGAATCAGGATGTAGGCGGCGGATATCTCAGGTATCGCCAACATCATGATTATCAACAGGATAATATATTTTGTAAACTTTTTCATCTTTATTGAAATTTAATGCAAAGATAATAAAAAGCCATTAGCTATTAGCCATAAGCCATTAGTTTTTTTGATTTTTTTTGTTGTTTAATGATTAATTTTGTATTTTTGCAGATTATTTGAATCTAAATTTATATACGTAATAATATGGAAAACACATTGAAAAAGACTGCATTGAACGCAATGCACTATGAAATGGGCGCCAAGATGGTTCCATTTGCAGGTTTCGACATGCCGGTTCAGTTTGAAGGCGTGAACGTTGAACACGAGACAGTCCGCAAGGGC
>JAGCFU010000034.1 GCA_017649945.1 Bacteroidales bacterium
CTCTTCCATGATCTTGTCCTCTGATGCGCCAGGACCTGCCTGCTGTTTCGCATAGTTGTGAATGTCGGTGAATGATGCTGAGTCGATATTCAAAGTCTGGACGTCAATCAAAATCTCGTTGTCCCAGATTTCGTCCATGTTGTTGTCGAGTTTGTTAGCTGGTTGTGGAAGAACGCCTTTTGGTTCAATCACGCGGTGTGTACCGTATTTGTTACCGTGTTTCTGCATATTTTTATAATTTTATGATTTAATATTTAAAATTTAACTTCTAATTTCTAACTTCTAACTTTAAGACCAAGGATCTCTCTTGCTTCGTCTGATGTTGCGATTGGACGGCCGAGTTCCTTAGCCAGTCTCACGACTTTCTCGACGAGTTCGCCGTTTGATTTAGCGAGGACGCCTTTCGACAGATAGAGGTTGTCTTCGAATCCCACGCGGACGTTACCGCCCATGGCGATAGCTGCTGCTGCCATTGGGAATGCGCTACGTCCGACGCCTGTCACTGTCCATGTCGAGCCTGCTGGGATGCCGTTGACGAGCCAGCAGAGGTTTGCCACTGTTGCAGGTGTGCAGCCAGGGACGCCGAGCACGAAGTTGAACTGCATCGGTGCGCCAGGTACTTCGCCCTTGCGAGCCATGGTGAGGATGGTGTCGAGGTGACCCATCTCGAAGCATTCGTATTCCGGCTTGATGCCGCGCTCAATCATGCGTTTGCCGAAGGCGCGCATCGTTGGCATGGTGTTGTCGAAGATCTCATCGCCGAAGTTGCATGTTCCGCAGTCGAGTGTTGCCATCTCAGGACGTGGGTTGGTGTCGGTCGACTGAAGACGCTCGTCTGGTGTCATACCGACGGCACCGCCTGTCGAAGGAATCAAAATCACGTTAGGGCAAACTTTGAGGATGGCCTCTTCGCATTCCTGGAAACGGTCACGGTCCTGTGTAGGTGTGCCGTCGTCCCAGCGGACGTGAAGGTGTACGATGGCAGCGCCGGCATCGACTGCCGACTTAGCCTCGCGCACTATCTCCTCAACGGTGTAAGGAACGTTAGGATTCTGTTCTTTTGTTACTTCTGCGCCGCAGATGGCGGCAGTGATGATCAGTTTATCCATAATTTTTTACTTTTTTCTTTGGCAATCTTTTGGTGTAACGCAGGTGCCTGAAGCGCGGCAAACCAGGATAGGCTCATCAAGCTCGTCAGCAGCTGATGGAGAGATGTCTGGACGGGCTACAGCAACCTTGCGAGCCTCAAACAACATGTGGCGCGATGTGTTGCCTTCACGGTCGATCCAACCTTCAGCTTCGATAAAGTCGCCAGCATAGACAGGGGCTTTGAATTCAATCATATCGTATGCGCAGAACAGACCTTCGTCGCCATCACGCATAATCAAAAGTTCAGTAGCCACATCACCGAAGAGGTGAACCATGTGAGCGCCGTCAACCAAATTGCCACCGTAGTGAGCATCCTTCGCACTCATGCGAAGTCTAATCTTTGTTCTATATTCTTTTTCCATTTCTAAAATCGTTAATTTTTCAATACCCAATTACCTATTTCTCGACGTAGATTCCGTCAACATAAATTCCTGAAGCGTGTACGCATTCCGGTTTGATTTCTCCAACTTTCACGAGTTTTTCGGCCTCAACCACGACGTAGTCGGCTGCTGTAGCCATGAGTGGGTTGAAGTTGTTGGTTGTTCCGAGGAACACCATGTTGCCGAACTCATCGACGATGTTGGCGCGCAAGAAAGCGATATCAGCCTTGAGAGGTTTCTCGAGGATATAGTCTTTACCGTCTACTTTCACGATATCCTTGCCGTCCTGCATGATGGTGCCGAGACCTGTTGGGGTGAGGACTCCGCCGAGACCTGCGCCGTAGGCTCTGATGCGCTCTGCCAATGTGCCCTGTGGTACGTATTCAACTTCAAGGGTACCGGCGTTCTTCTGTGCCGCTGTCTCTTTGTTGGTACCGGTGTGCGACACGATAGCTTTCTTCACCTGATGGTTAGCGACGAGCTTACCGTGGGCGATGTTGTCGTAAGCGGTATCGTTAGCGATGATTGTTAAATCTTTCACGCCTTTCTCAACGATAGCGTCGATGATCTGCACTGCGCTTCCCACTCCGAGGAATCCGCCGAACATAATTGTCATGCCGTCGTGAACTTTCTCAACGGCCTGCTCCAATGTAATCTGCTTATTCATAGCCATTTATGTTTGATTTGTTTAATTTTAATTCAAATTACCTTATTTATATAAAATTTGCGCGCAAATTTACGGATTATTTTCCAATGTTGCAAGACATAATTAATAAATATTTTTAATAAGCAGATTGGTAAGAAAATTTTTATTATCTTTGCGATATCTAAAACATTTTGACATGAGAAACAACCGCATCACTCCCGACGAAGTCGTGGCACTCAAAGCCAATGAGGTATTCGTTTTCGGCAGCAATTTACAGGGCATGCACGCTGGCGGCGCAGCTTTAACCGCACGTCTGTTTTTCGGCGCAATATTAGGTCAAGGTGAAGGGCTGCAAGGTCAGTCATACGCCATCCCGACCATGCAAGGCGGCGTTGAGACAATCAAGCCTTATGTCGACAGATTCATTGAATTTGCCGGTGAGAATCCGGACAAAGATTTCCTCGTGACACGAATAGGATGTGGCATAGCCGGCTTCGTCCCGGAAGAGATAGCGCCTCTGTTCGCCAAAGCCACACACATGCATAACGTATGGCTTCCGGCTGATTTCTGGAGGATTTTAGAAAAGATAAGCGACTAATTGCTCGAGATTTTCACGGTCTGTCTCGTCAAAAGTGGCGAGTTTCTCGCTGTCGATGTCAAGGACAGCCACAATTTCATCGTTTTTAAACACCGGCACCACAATCTCTGATTTCGTTAGACTGCTGCACGCGATATGTCCCGGAAACTCATCAACGTCTGGAACGATAACGGTTCTCGCCTCCTGCCAGGCCGTTCCGCAGACGCCTTTCCCTTTTCTTATGCGTGTGCACGCCAGCGGACCCTGAAATGGACCGAGCACAAGTTCATTTGCGATAACGCGATAGAACCCGACCCACCAGAAGTTAAAGGTGTCTTTCAAACATGCGGATACATTGGCCATGTTCGCAATCATATCCGTTTCACCCTCAACAAGTGATTTTATCTGGGGAAGCAAATTTTCATATAATTCCTTCTTGGAATCGCCTTTTATTATTAAATTTTCAGACATAATATTTCAATATTATAATAATTACAACTGTCAATGCAAAAATTATAGCTTCAAGCGATGATAATCCTATTAACTTATTGTATTCAAATCCTTTCGCCTTTGAAAATTTACAGCTTACCATTATCGAATAAGCTAAAAACGGAATTGAAGCCATCAGCCAAGTCATCGGGCTGACGATATGATAGAAAAATACGAATCCTAAAATTATGGCAATCAACTGATTAGCATGATACACCAACGTCATGAAACGTTTTCCGAAGATTCCCACAGTTGTTTTCTTGCCATTCGCCAAATCATTGTCAGCGTCTCTCATATTATTGACAATCAATAAATTATCAGAAACAAATCCGATTGCAAAACCTGCCAGCACAATGTTCAGATTTATCATTCCGGTTTGTATGAAAAACGTCAGAGTCACAGGGATAACACCATAAAATATAATTACTGCGAGGTCGCCAAAACCATGTTGCGACAATGGAAACGGTCCTGTGGAATATGCCAATGCGACCAACAAAATCACTATCCCGATTGGCAGCAACACCCAGCCACCCCAGTAAATCAAAGTACATCCGATGAGGAACGCCACTGTGCCGACAATCATTATTCCTTTACGCATTTTTGCAGGCGATATAATACCTGATGCCACCATTCTCTGCGGTCCGATGCGGTCAGCGTCAATGCCTTTCACTCCGTCGGCATAGTCGTTAACGAAATTCGACAGAATCTGTGCCAAGACAGCGAAAACAAGGCATATCAAAGCAGGCAACCACTTGATTTGCATATAGACAGAAGCAAATGCCACCGACATTATCACCGGAGCCATCGAGACCAGCAATGTTTTGGGCCTTGCTGCTTGAATCCAATATTTAAATAATACGTTACCCATAAATTTATTATAACTTTTTCGCTTGATAGATACGGCATAATCCGCATGTTAAAGCTTTGTGTTTCAGCTCCTTATAACCGCAAGCATCCAACAACGCCATAAACTCCTTCGGCATCGGGAACTTCTCGACAGTCTGCTGAAGATAACGGTATGCTTTGGCATTACCCGATAGTCGCTTCCCAATCAGAGGCAGTATGTTTTTGAAATACAAATTATATATCCAACGCACTATAACATTTTGAGGTTCAGACAGTTCCAACACAAGCAAAGTGCCATGAGGCTTCAAGACTCGCAATATTTCCTTCAAGCCTTGTTCTCTGTCTGCGAAATTTCTCACTCCGAAAGCAACCATCGCGGCATCAAAAGTATTATCTCGAAAATCAATGTTTTCAGCAAATGATTTTGAAAAACTGATTCTGCTTGTAAGACCTAATCTTTCGACCTTCTCCTCTCCTATTTTCAGCATCCCGTCTGAGATATCGATGCCTTCAACCCTCACATTCTCACCGATGTTCGCCAAAGCAACGGTTGAATCCGCCGTACCGCACGCCACATCCAAAATGACTGGATTTTCAACGTCTGCAATGGCTTTTTTAACACGTTTCACCGCTTTTCTCCGCCAGATTTTGTCGACATTGAGCGAAAGCACATGGTTCAACTTGTCGTAAGTAGGAGCTATATCGTTGAACATCAATGCGATATGCATGTTATCAGTAGCCATATTTGTCTTTCCATTTTGCCTTGAGCGAACGTCTCAGCTCCATCTCTTTCGGGTTTTCCTGAGGCGAATAAAGACGCGTGCCAGAGATTTCCTCAGGTAGAAATTCCTGTTCGACGAAATTCCCGGGATAACTGTGCGCATATTTATATCCGTCGTGATATCCGAGGTCTTTCATGAGTTTCGTCGGAGCATTGCGCAGATGCAGAGGCACACTGAGGTTGCCGGTCTTTCGCACCAAAGCTTGAGCCGAATCTATCGACACCACCGCAGCGTTACTTTTCGCCGACGAAGCGAGGTAAATGGCTGTCTGTGAGAGGATTATCCTGCTTTCAGGCCATCCGATTTTGTTCACAGCATCGAAACATGCGTTTGCAAGCAACAGTGCGTTAGGATTGGCGTTCCCGATATCTTCGGAAGCCAAAATAAGCATCCTGCGCGCAATGAAAAGTGGGTCTTCGCCTGCCTCGATCATCCTCGCAAGGTAATAGACCGCCGCATTCGGGTCACTGCCGCGCATCGACTTTATGAAAGCTGAGATGATGTCGTAATGCATCTCGCCGAGACGGTCGTATTTCAGCAGGTTACTCTGTATATACTTCGTCGTAACTTCATTATTTACAACGAGTTTCTTGGCTTTCGGCGAGGCATCGTCAAGCATCCCTACGACCAAATCGATGGCGTTGAGAAGCTTTCTCGCATCGCCGCCGCTAATCTGCATCAGCGCCTCGTTTTCCTCGATGACTATCTCTTTCTTGAAATCTTCTTTCAGCACCTCTATAGCGTTGACAATCAGCTTTTTAAGGTCGTCTTTTTCAAGTTCTTTCAAGATATAAACCTGGCATCTTGAAAGCAGAGGCGAGATGACTTCAAAGCTCGGGTTTTCAGTGGTGGCGCCTATCAAAGTCACCAGACCTTTTTCGACTGCTCCAAGCAGCGAGTCCTGCTGTGCCTTGGAAAACCTATGGATTTCGTCGATGAACAGTATCGGCGGTTCCGGTGCCATGCGCGCTCGGTCGTAGACCTCGCGCACGTCTTTCACTCCGCTGCTCACGGCACTCAGCACGAAAAACTGACGTTTCACCTGCTTAGAGATGATATACGCCAAAGTAGTCTTGCCCACACCTGGAGGCCCCCAGAAAATCATTGATGGGATGTGCCCGCTCTCTATGGCGCGACGCAACACGGCATTCGGCCCGATCAGGTGCTCCTGTCCGATGTAGCCGTCCAATGATGTAGGACGCAGACGTTCCGCTAAAGGTGTCAAAGTTCTCATATTATTCACGTTCAAAACGATCGCCGGTTTCCTCAATCACTTGTTTTTTCCAAGAATCCGAATAACCTGGTTGCTTCGGTTTCGCAGGATAGCCATGGCCGTTTCTCAAAAACTCACCGTTTTCCTCTTGTTTTACATTACTGTCTAAATATTTGACTAACAAGAAGTTATCCAGTTCTTTCCATCTTCTGACGGTATTCGCTCCTGATTGCGCGGCAAAATCTGTCAGCAAAGCGATTGCCTCATCGGTAGCGCCCTCGTTTAACAATTTAACTGCCTGAGTGTCAATATCTTTAACTTGCTCCTGATATCCTGTCTCAAGTTCATTCTGTACCTTCTGAATGTCGCCGATTACCCTATTATAAAATAGGTATTTGAAATGTGCGAGACGGTTGAACACCCAGAATGCGGCGTTGTCGGAATATGTCAGCATGTCGCCGTTGCCCACACGGAACTCAATCGGCACCTCGGAAATAGAGCAGTAGAATGGCGTGTAAACCGTTGAGCCGGTGTCATCTACACCAAACCAGATAATGCCACCGACCTGATCCGGAAGCCAATTCCTCGATTGCGCTATGAATGAGAAACCGGTCTGCACTGTCTCGGTGCTACGCTCGTTGAAATATTTTTTACCGTCATATTCCCAATACAGTGGGTTGCAGCGGTACGGCGAGCCAAACGGTCCTGCGCCGGCATCAAGAGTCTTGTCAAGTTCAGTCCCCTGATAATGATTACGCATGAACTTCATCATATCCGTCAAGGAAATCTTGCGGTTTGGCTTGACATACAACGGCATACGGCCGTGTTCAAGGTCTTTTCCGGTCACATAATCCCAATATTGATCCATGTCGTCGCACACCTCATTGAACATAGCCCAGACTCTCAAATCACAGATGCGTGCCTCCGAGAAATCAACGGGAGCATAGGCTGCGCTGAAGTCGAAATCTTTGTCTTTGCCGTCGAAATAGCCTTTCTTGCGTGCAAAAGTGATAATGTCGTGCTTGTAGATGACTTCGACATCGTTTTTATACAACTTTTTCCAGTCTTTATCGGTAATTGATTTATTGCCGTCTCTCAACGGAAACGTCTGTATTCTCGCGGCATTGGCGTGACCCGAGATATATCCGTCAGGGATGCGGATGGCCACCCAAACAGCGCCTCCCTCATCACCTTTTCCAATGATTTCCATGTACCAGACCTCGTCCTTGTCGGAAATCGAGAACGACTCACCATCGCTACCGTAACCGTATTCCTCAACCAAATCAGCGATAACTTTGATGGCTTCTCGTGCCGATTTGCTGCGTTCGAGTGCCATAAACATCAGGCTTCCATAGTCTATAAGACCGTTGGTGTCAACGAGTTCCTCACGTCCGCCGAAGGTTGTCTCACCCATAGCCACTTGATTTTCATTGATATAACCCACCACTTGATATGTATGAGCCGGCTGCGGAACGTATCCTCTTATGGCATTAGTGCCACGGTCGTATATCGTACGCATAGAGCCCGGTTCCCAGTCAGCAGCCGGCGTATAATACAACTCGCCATATCTGATGTGCGAATCAGCTGCATACGTGATGAAATTCGAGCCGTCAACAGAAGTGCCCTTCGTCACTAAAAAGTTCGTGCATGCGAAAGAATTGATTCCTGCAATGACACAAAATATCAATAATATTGATTTAATAAATTTCATAATTTTATAGTATTGCAATAATATCTTTGATAACATAAAAACCGATTACCAAGGTATAGGCTATTTTCATAAAAGTGCCTGCCACAAAGCCGATAAACGAGCCGAAAGCAGAACGCCACGCCTTATTATCTGGTGTACCGCCCATTTTTTCACCTATGTAAGCGCCGAAAAACGGTCCGCCAAGTAATCCTAAGATTCCGAATGGCCCGATAACTATGCCGAGCGTTGGCAGCACCAAGATGCCTATAATCAACCCGATAGTGCTTCCTCTAACTCCGGCTTTCGTGCCGCCGAATTTTTTTGTGCCCCAAACGGGAACGACATAGTCAAGAACAGTTATCACTGCGCAAATCAAGCCTGTAATAGCCAAAAATCGCGGCGAATAACTGAATCGTTCAGTCCAATGCAACAGCAAAACTGCAAAATAACTCACCGGAGTGCCCGGAATTCCTGGGAGAATATCGCCAATTAAGCCGATAATCACCACCACGACAGCTGAAATCATCAGTAAATAATCCATAGCAAAAAATTTGCACAAAGTTAACAATTTTTGTTGACATTTCATGAAAAATATCTATCTTTGCAAAAAATAAGTCAACAAAAACTAAAAAAATGAAAAGAAACCTTTTATTAATAGGTGTACTCCTATTTTGCAATCAATGCTTTTCCTGGGATTTATCAGGCATCGCAGGCAGTCGCAGCAATGCGATGGGCAACTTCTCTGTGGCTCTCCATGACTTCTGGAGCGTACAAAACAACCCTGCCGGAATGGCAGATTTCCGCACAATCAGCTTGGGATTTTCTTATGAAAACCGTTTCTTCATGAAAGAGCTGAGTTACTACAACGGAGCATTCGTGCTTCCGGTGAATTTCGGCACCTTCGGGCTGTCGTTCAGCCGTTTCGGATTTGAAAACTACAACGAAAACAAGTTCGGATTGGCGTTCGCACGCGCTTTCAGTCCATACCTGAAGATGGGTTTGAAACTCGATTATCTGCTGTTCAACTTCAACGATGATTACGAGAAAAAGAAAGCCGCGACGTTTGAACTCGGTCTGCAGTCAGACATCACTGACAATTTATGCATCGGCGTGTATATTTTCAATCCGCATCACGCCAAACTGAAAACGCTGCATAACATACGGCTGCCAGTCGTTTTCCGGTTCGGGCTTTCTTATAAGGTGACCAAGGATTTCTTGGCCTGCACTGAAGCCGAATATAATTCTGACAAAAGTCTGGATTACCGTTTTGGGTTGGAATACAACACATTAAAGGAGTTTTACATCCGTGTCGGAGTCCATACAAACCCTGCGACGGCAAGCTTCGGCGTCGGATACACTCTACACCGCGTGATTATTGACGTCTCAGCATCCATGGACCAACATACCGGCGTGTCATTTCAAAGCAGCCTGATTTTTAAAATTAAAGAGCCGAACTTATGAAACGATTATTGATACCTATATTAATATTGCTTCCATGCATGGTCTTTGCGCAAAACACTATCACAGACGAGGTCATAATCGACCAGATTGAGCGCATGCTTGAGGACTCTGAAGAGGAAGTCGATTACACCGAACTCGTCGAGAATTATTGGCAGATTTTGGATAATAAAATCAATATAAACAATCCCGATGAATTGAATCAACTGATTGATTTACATATAGTTAATGTATTTATAATCGAAAACATCAATTCGTATAGGAAGAATTTCGGCGACATCATGATGTTTGACGAACTGCAACTCGTTGAAGGCATTGACGACATGACTTTGAGCATTCTCCGGCCTTTGATTTGCTTTGAAAAACAAGCGGCAAACGATAAATTTCGTACTAAAGACATGTTGAAACACGGAAAACACCAGGTCATTTTCCAAGTTGAGCGATGTCTTAATGAAAAAGCCGGCTATAAAGAACACAAATATCTCGGGAGCCCTCAGAAAATCCTGTTGAGATACGGCTTCAGCTACAAAAACAGGATAGAATTCGGTTTTGCCATGGAAAAAGACCCGGGAGAATACATTTTTAAGCCTAAAATAAATGATTCTATAAAGAATTTGCTCGACGGGAAAATGTATCCTTTTATAGATTTTATCTCGTTTCATTTCCTGATTAACGATTTTAAGTTTGTCAAGACTTTAGCGCTTGGTGACTATCAACTGGCTTTCGGTCAAGGAGTTACGATGGGCTCCGGGATGGCTTTCGCTGCCGGTGGAGGCTCACTGATGCGTAAAAGCAAGAAAATTCGCGCATCAAAATCAGCAAATGAGACACGATATTTAAGAGGAGTCGCCACCACATTGAATTACAAAAACTTGGATTTTACCATATTCTATTCAAACAGAAAAGTTGACTCAAACATGAATAGTTCCGGCTTACATCGCACTTATAACGAACTCATTAAACGTAATGCAATGACACAGCAACTATTCGGCGGAAATATCAGCTACAGAAATGCGAATTTTCAAATAGGTTACACTATTCACAGAACAACCCTCAGTTGTGAGATAAACCCAGACCCACGATTGTACAACACTTTTTATTTTCGCGGTAAAGCGCTTGTGAATCAAGGACTTGATTTCTATTATGTACTTCACAGATTCGCATTCTACGGTGAAGCGGCAATCAGCGACAACCATGCTCCAGCAGTTTTGCTTGGAACTACAGTGCAACCCGCCGGCTACATTGATGTCACTGTGCTTTACAGATATTACGACAAAAGATACCAGAACTTTTACAGCAATGCCTTCGCAGCCGGAAGCGGTACGCGCAACGAAAAAGGCTTATATCTCTCAACATCAATCACTTTTGCGCCTCGATGGAGACTGATAGCCACCGCCGACTTCCCACAATTTGATTGGATAAAGACCAACGCCTATGCCCCAAGTCGTGCACAAAAATACAACTTGCGAATTGAACATCAGATCAGCAGCAAGTCATTGTTTTTCATTCAGTTAAGATATTCCGACAAAGAGAAAAACGGACCTAATGAGAATACGTATATGCGCTATCTGGTGCACGACCGGAAAATGTCGCTCCGTTTTCATGTCACCTACCCTATTGGCAATGATCTAACATTGAAAAACTGTGTGGAATTTTGCGAAAATAAAGATGTGTCAAAAAACAGCACATGTTATCTGATATATCAAGATGTATTATATAACCCTGAAAATCAGCCGTTTAGCTTTGCTTTCAGATATACTTTGTTCGACAGTCCGACCGGAGCTGTTTATGCTTATGAAAACGACATCCTGAACTCGTTTTCCACAGGAAGTTTATACCATAAAGGCATGAGAATTTATTTGTTAGGCAAAGTGAAACTGCGAAAAAGGCTCGCAATTAACGCCAAAATAGCTTGGACCATCTACGATGATATCGACGAAATAGGCAGCGGACTCGAAAAAATTGAGGGTAACGTAAAGACTGACGCTAAGATTCAATTAGTATTGAAACTATGATTAATACAGTTTCTGGCGTTTGATAAGATATGCCGTCAGCACCTGGTCGTACAGTTTGTTGATGTCGGCTTCAACGTAGTCGATTTGGTATTGGTAACAATGGCGCATAAGTTCGTCTTTCTTCGCCTTCATGATTTGCTCGTATTTCTCCTTAACCTCAGTCGGGTTGAGTTTCACGACATCACCCGATTCGAGGTCGACAAAACGATACGGACGGTTATCGAACTCTAGTTTTTGCTCGAGAAGTCCGTCGTGCACGTGGAACAGCACCACTTCGTGCTTGTTGTAACGCAGATGCTCGAGTGCCGCAAACAAGTCATCGTATGAGGACAGGTTTCCCAACATGTCGCTGAAAATGATGACAAGCGAGCGTTTGTGCGTCATCTCAGCAATCTTGTGAAGGCACGCTGTGGCATTGGTAGTCTGCTTCCGGCTCTTGTCGTAAGGCAGCAAAAGCTTCTCCAACTCGTTGTAAATCATATTGATATGCACCGGAGCAAGCTTAGCTTCTGTATGAATGGTGATATCGTCGTCAAACAAGTCCAATCCAACCGCGTCACGTTGACGGCGCATCAGTTCCATCAAAGAAGCCGCGCTATAAACGGAAAACCATAGTTTGTTCGGATTCCGATAATCAAGTCGTTGGCGCACAGGGAAATACATGCTCGAACTTGTGTCTATGACAAGTTGGCAACGGAGGTTGGTCTCCTCCTCGTAACGTTTCACAAACAGTTTTTCGGTTCGTCCATAAAGTTTCCAGTCGATATTACGTATCGGCTCGCCGGTATTGTACAACCGATGTTCCGCAAACTCGACTGAAAACCCATGAAACGGACTCTTGTGAAGCCCCGTGATAAAGCCCTCCACTATCTGTCGGGCATGAAACTCAAGACTCCCAAGAGGGGCGATATTTGATTTACTCAATGACATAAGGATAAGAAAGATAAGCAGGATAAGATGGATAAGATGGACAGTCCAAACTTATCCTCCTTATCCTCTTTATCAGCCTCTGGCGTTTATCCTTTAATTATATGAACTTCTTCAGTTTTTCATCGAATGTCGCCTTTGGAGCTGCACCGACGTTCTTGTCGACGATCTCACCGTTCTTGAAAATGAGAACTGTAGGAACGTTTCTGATACCATATTTTGCAGCGATTCCAGGGCATTCGTCAACGTCTGCCTTTGCGACGACAGCTTTGCCTGCAAATTCGTCTGAAAGTTGTTCCATATAAGGAGCAATCATGCGGCAAGGACCGCACCATGTTGCGCCAAAATCAACCATTACCGGAAGTTCCGACTTCAAGACTTCAGCCTCGAAGTTCTGTTCTGTGATATGTACTGCCATAATTTTAAATTTTAAATATTAAATTTTAAATCTATTTTTTTTGCAAAGATAATTATTTTAATAAATCGTAAGTAACAAAATCGCTATAATCGTTCATTTTTTTGAAAACTGCCTCCGCATTAATCTTGCCTTTCTCAGGATGCGTCGAGCAAGTCATATTGTGCCCTTTGTCGACAAGCAGCATCGAATACGGCTGATTTCCCGGATTTTCTTTGATGATATCAATAATGGATTGCACATTTTGAGAATTTAACTTATTGATATCCACGACAAACTTCGCCTCGCGTTTCGATTTCTCAAAAACTTCTTCAAGTAACTTAACCTCAAGTACTTTCAGCTCATTCGGACGTTTCTTGTCATCCGGCAAATCCCTATTATAATAAGGTTCCTGAACGATTCCAGTTATCATCAACGGCGTGCCTAAAGCAAAAAGATAATGGAACTTCAGATAGGTCTCGCCGAACAAAGCGAAATCATAGCTACCTGTCTGATCCTCAATGGTATACTTGCCGAAAGGCTTGCCAGTCTTGGTAGTCATCTCGGCTGAATTCGTCACGATTCCAGCAAGATGTATCGTAGTGCCTTTCTTAGTTTGAATTACGTTTTGCAAGTTCTCAAGCTTCGTATCCGCGAAATACCTTATCGTATATTCGTATGCGTCAAGCGGATGTGAGCTGAGGAAGAACCCGATGGCGTCCTTTTCCTCTTCAAGCATCTTAACGTTCGACCAATGCTCGCATTCAGGAATGTCGAGCTTGAACAAATCATCACCGCCTGCCGCCTCGAGTTCGCCGAAAAGGTCGATCTGTGCGTTGTTTTTGCGTTCGTTGCTCGCGTTGACCTGTTTTATCGACTTCTCGATGAAATTCATCTTCTCGCCAGGAGCGATATAGAAATACGCCGCGCGATGCAACTCAGTGAAATCGCTGAAAGCACCGGCTCTTGCTAGCTGTTCAAGCACTTTCCTGTTTAGATGCTTTGCTCCCACTCTCGCCATGAAATCAGCGAAACTGGTGAAACGGCCGTTCGCCTCGCGTTCCTCTTTGATAACATCTGCCACCTCGCCTATGCCCTTAATGCCGCCAAAGCCATAGTAGATATTACCATTCTCATCGACTGTAAACTTATATTCCGACTTATTGACATTCGGCGGTAACACATTGATTTTCATTCGTTTGCATTCGTCAAGCATGAAGATAACCTCATTGGCATCGCGAATACTCGAGTTCAAGACCGCAGCCATGAACTCAGCCGGATAATGAGCTTTCAGATATGCCGTCTGATATGCGACCCACGAATAACATGTTGCGTGCGACTTGTTAAAAGCGTAAGAAGCGAATTTCTCCCAGTCGTTCCAAATCTTTTCAAGAATCTTCGAATCATGGCCGAGCTCCTGACCTTGTTTCATGAACTTGTCCTTGAGTTCCATCATCTTAGCTATCTGCTTCTTACCCATAGCCTTACGCAGGGTGTCAGACTCGCCGCGGGTGAAGTTGGCAAGCTGTCGCGACAGAAGCATCACCTGCTCTTGGTACACCGTCACGCCGTAAGTGTCCTTGAGATATTTCTCCATCTCCGGGAAGTCATATTCAATCGGCTCCCTGCCCTGCTTACGAGCGATGAACTTAGGGATGTAATCCATCGGACCCGGACGATAGAGCGCATTCATAGCGATAAGATCTTCAAACACAGTGGGTTGCAACTCCTTCAGATATTTCTGCATGCCTGCCGATTCAAACTGGAACGTTCCGATGGTATTACCCGAGCTGAACAAAGCGAAAGTCTCCTTATCGTCAATCGGGATATGGTCAATGTCAAGATCGATGCCGTGAGTTTTCTTGATATTAGCCAAGGCGTCCTTTATCTGCGTCAACGTCTTCAAGCCTAGGAAGTCCATCTTGATGAGACCGACGTTCTCCACGACGTGTCCATCGTATTGAGTGACAAGCACATCTTCGCCTGTATCCTTATCTTTGATGGTACAAACCGGCGCAAACTTCGTCAAATCGTCAGCACCGATAATTACGCCGCAGGCATGAATGCCCACCTGACGGTTCGTATCTTCAAGCTCGCTGGCATACGTCAGCATTGACGAGACATTTTCATCCTCGCCGTTCAGAAGATTTTTCAGTTCAGGAACGTATTTGTAGCAGTTCTTGAGATTCACCTTCGGCGACTTACCCTTCTCATCCTTAATATTATCAGGGAAGCTGCGATCAGGAATGAAACTCTTTATCGTGGCGACTTCCGAAAGCGGAATCTTCTGCACGCGGCTCACATCCTGGATGGCCGATTTCGCAGCCATTGTGCCGTAAGTGATGATATGCGCCACCTTTTCCTTACCGTATTTCTGTGTGATC
>JAGCFU010000035.1 GCA_017649945.1 Bacteroidales bacterium
GCCAGGATCAAACTCTTCATTGTATATTGTTATACTTAATGTTTTTCTCTGTTTGCCTGGCGGATTCACCTGTTTCTAGTCTCATTGGAATTTTAGGTTCCTTACCTTTCAGACTACTTTTTATTGGCTCATTGCTTTCAAAGAACTTTTGCAATCTTTTTCGTGATTGCGGACTGCAAAGATACGGCGATTTTTATTTCTGTCAAGCAAAAAATGAAAAAATTTTTAAAATATTTTTTAATTATTGATAATCAACATATTGCAACGAGCATTTTAAAAAACATGACGTAAAAAAGTATCTAAAAACACCTTTTTAAGGCGTTTTTTATGTCATATTTTTTCAAAATTAAGACTGAAATTACGCCAAATCGCCAGAAATGAAAAAAATCTTTTTGTCGGTCATCTCCATTTTGACCATTCCAATGAGGATAAAATTGACCAAAATACGTTCGGCAGTTTTTTTATTCAAATGGGAAATTTCCAGAAAATCTTCAAAACTTATCTTTTTGTGCTCGTTCAGATATCTTAAAAGCAGCATTTCTTCGTCGGTAAAGGTGATACGGATGTTGTTTTTGTCTTTTTCATGCTTCCACACCTTAATTAATATACTATTAGCGACTATATTTTCGTCTTTTACGCGGACATACACCTTATATATATTATTATGGTCGGGAGCTTTGTGTTTGTGATGCTTGCTTTTGGGAATAATGACTTCCAAAACGGTTTTTCCCTTGATATTCCACTCTTTTGCTGAATATTCGATCTCAGGACGGCAATACATCTGAGCTGCAGTTTGAATCATGTGCTTCTCTTCGTCAGATCTTATGCCTGAAATAGCACCATTATCTTTTACACCTATTAATAAACGTCCTCCGTCGGTGTTGGCAAAGGCTACGAGCGAACGTGCTATCTTTTTGCTGTCAGATACCTCAAATTTGAAATCCAACATCTGATGTTCGCCTTCCGCTATCAATTTCTGAATGTGCCCAGCCATCGTTCTGATTTTTTGCAAAGATATGAAAATTTTCACAAACAAGTGGTCGTGATCTAAATTTTTGATGGGAGAGGGGAGATGCGTAAAAATATCGTTTTTAGGCCTTTTAAGCGCATTTAAAATTGAGGGTATGGAAACTTGTTTTTGGCGTAAAAAAGTGCCTCATATCCAAAATTCAAAATTGTAAACAAGAATATGGTTGATGTGATAGCCTATTTTACAAAAATACACATAGTATTGATAATATATTGAAAATCAAAGATATAAAGAATTGTAAACTATAAAATTACAGTTGTAAAAAGATGCGATTAAATTTACATATATAAAAACAGCTAAATGTTAATAAATATTAACATAAATAATTGATATACAAGAATATAAGTTGTAGAATATAAATAAATACTTTAAAAATAATTAAGTTGACTGGTATTTTTGTAATATGCTAAAATTATATTGTAACTTATTGATAAAAAGATGTATAAATATTTTATTAAAAGCATTTGTTGAAGAAATTTTGTTTAATGTGTGATGTTACAAAAATAAATCTGATAATTTTAACTTTTGTATTGTTTTTATTTTTACTTTTGTAATTTCAAACAATATTAAAAACGAAATTTTCAGGAGGGACATGACATGGAAAATATTAAAGACAGACTCGCTCATATTCTTAGAGCAAAAAATTTGACGGCTTCACAGTTTGCTGAATTAATGGAAATTCAACCGTCAAATGTGTCACATTTGCTCAACGGAAGAAACAAACCAAGTCTCGATTTTCTAATCAAGTTGAAGGAAGTTTTTCCGGAATACAGCTTCGATTGGATAATCATGGGGAAGAAGCCTATCACAATGAATGAGCCAAATCCGGTTTCTAATGACAGTCAGGATATAAAATTTGAGGATGATGATAAAAGAGTCATCGAATTTGATGATATTGAGGAGAATATTCCTGTAATGGAACATGAAATCATTGAAAAAGACATTGAGAATCACGAGAAAACAAGTTGTAATCATGAAATTGAGAAGATTATGCTTGTCTATACAGATAAAACATTCGAAATCATCACTCCTCGATAATTATATTAGGAATTCCTTAATAAAAATAAAATTAAAAATGTGTTTGGATGTTTAGATTTGAACAAAAATTTGTATATTTGTTTTCTGAAAAAATAGAATCTAATAATGTCTAAATGCTTGTTTTTCAATAAGTTTAAAGAGTTTATATCTCAATATAAACACGTGGTTATCGTTTCACACGTGAATCCTGATGGCGATGCCGTCGGCTCGTCGTTGGCTTTTTATTTTTTTCTGTTGAAGCTCGGAATAGATGCTAAAGTTATAATCCCCAACGATTTCCCTTCGTTTTTGGCATGGATGCCCGGAATAGAAAATATACTTATTTTTGACAAAAATTCAGAAAAAGGTGTGGAATACCTCAATGCCGCTGATCTGATATGTTATCTCGATTTCAATCATCCGTCGCGTACTGGATTGTTACACAATGACTTATGCCATTGTACAAAGACTCCGAAAATTCTTATTGACCATCATAGAGATGCCGATTATTCCCAATTTGTGGAATATTTGTCGGATGTTGAAACGTCGAGTACATCTGAATTGGTGGCGGAACTGATTCAGTATCATGGGTTTGACGAATACCTTGATGAAAAAATCGCGACATGTCTGTTGGTCGGAATAATGACAGATACGGGCTCTTTTTCACATTCCATTTATCATCCGGAGACGTTTGAACTTTGTGGTAAAATGATATCGTCGAAAGTTGATTATCAGTTGATACACAATAAGATATATAATACTTTTTCTGAAAACAGGCTCCGTCTTCTTGGATATTGCATCAGTAATAGGATGACAATTCTTGATGAATATCATACTGCTTACATATATCTGACCAAAGCTGACCTTGAGAATTACAATTATCAGGTAGGTGATACTGAGGGCGTCGTGAATTTTCCATTGATGATAGATAATATCAAAATGGCAGTACTAATCACTGAACGTCAAGGTGTTATAAGATTTTCGTTCAGGTCGAAAGGGGAGTTCTCTGTTCATGAACTTGCCAAAGCTCATTTTAACGGCGGCGGTCATACTAATGCTGCCGGAGGAACGTTAAATTGTAGCATTGAACAAGCTGTTGATGCATTTGTGAAAGTTTTACCTCAATATAAAACACTGTTAAACAAATAAATGTTAAAGATTTTTAACAAAATATTATTAACATTTGCAATTATAAGTATGCAGTTTGCTTTTTGGTCCTGCTCAAATGATATGGAACAGGTGCAAAATGATGATTTTGCCAACAAAAAGCAGACAAAGGAGTATTTGGAGAGGGCTAATAGATATATGGTTTCGCAAGAAAAGGAGAAGATAAATGATTATATCGTGAATCACAAACTTGATATGGTCGAGACAGGTACAGGATTGCGTTATCGTATTGTAAATCAAGGAGATGGAGACTTGATAAAAAAAGGAAATATTGTTGCTTTGGATTATGAATTGAGGCTTTGGGATGGTACTTTGATATATTCGTCTGAAGAAAATGGTAAAAAAGTGTTTATGGTAGGTCATGGCGGTGTTGAAAGCGGACTTGAAGAGGCTGTGTTGTATCTTCATAAAGGAGATGAGGCCGAGATCATCATTCCTTCGCATCTGGCGTACGGTTTATTGGGCGACGGAGATAAGATTCCTCCTAAAGCGACAATAGTTTATAAGGTAAAAGTTGTTGAAAATCAAATAATTAATTAAATAATTTTAAACAAACGCAAAATGAAAAAAGTATTTGTAATGATGATGGCATTCTGTGCAATGCTTTCAATGATGACAAGTTGCGGCAATGGCAACGCACCAAAGGGTTATAAGGCGACAAAAAGCGGCCTTTATTATCAATTTCATGTAAATAATGGCGGAGAATTGCCGAACATAGGTGATTTATTGGAGGTTACAATAGCTTGCTATGTGAACGACACAACAACAATCATCCCGGCTTCGAACAATATCCTTCAGCTGAAAGAGCCAGCATTTGCTACAGATTTCATGGAAGGCGTTGCAATGATGCACAAAGGCGATTCTGCATCGTTTATCGTGAATATCGACTCAACTTTCTACTATCTTTTCAGAACTCCTGAACTTCCAGAAGAGTTCAACAGCACTGATGTTATGAGATTTGATGTTAAAGTCAACGATTTCTATCCGGAAAGTGAATATGTGAATAAAATGGTTGAGGCAATAAAGAAGCAGTATCCTGAAGAAACAGAGCGCGCTTACGCAGAAATGCAGCAGTATTTTGCGGAAAATAATGTCGTTGTGACCCCTACAGCATCTGGTCTTTACTATGTCATGACAGAAGAGGGCAACGGCGTCATGCCGAAAAAAGGTGATAATGTTAAGGTTCATTACACAGGTAAGTTGTTGAATGGCAAGGTGTTTGACTCGTCTATCGAGCGTGGCGAACCTATTGAGGTTCCGATTGGAATGGGTTATGTTATTCCAGGATGGGATGAAGGAATCATGTTGATGTCGAAAGGCGAGAAGGGTGTACTTTATATTCCTTATTATCTTGGCTATGGTGATAGAGGCGCAGGTGCTGACATCCCTCCGTTCGCAAACTTGATTTTTGAAGTTGAACTCGTTGATTTTTAATGTTTTATGAAAAGACTGCCATCATATATTCTTTGTCTGATTCTCTGTTTGACACTCATATCGTGTGAAAGAGCCGTGTTTAAAGGCTATGACAAGATGGAGAACGGAGCTTATATGCAGTTCCATGATGTCAATGATAACGGCGAGATGCCTAAGATAGGAGACCATGTGATTGTCAGCGTGAAACAGTCGATGGGCGATTCTCTCTTCTATTCTTCTGAATATGAGGAAGGTGGAACCATTGAATTTGAACTGACGATGTCTTCTTTCGTAGGCGATATGATGGCAGGTCTTTTGAATATGCATTTAAACGATTCCGCAACAGTCGCATTCCTCATCGATTCAATGTGTATCAAGACATTGGGGATGGATGCCGTGCCTGATTATCTGACAGCAGGAATGCCTATTTACATCGACATGAGGCTGAAGGGAATAATCACTGCGGAAGAGGTGGCAGCTCAGCAGGACTTTGAGTTGCAGATGATGAAACAGAATGATGAGGACCGTTTGGCGATGTATTATTCCGATGAGAAGAACAAGATTACCAAAAGCGGACTTATCATCTTGAGTGTCAAAGGAAAAGGCCGTGGAGCCAAGGTTGGCGAGATTCTTATGATTAACTTTAATTTGTTGGATCTTGACGGCGACACATTGCTTGATTTGTTTGACAGAGAACCTGTAGCTGTGAGATGCGGAGATTTGGAGCTTGGGGAAGGCTTTGCTGAAGCCATGAAATATGTTCCGGAAGGCGGTGAAGGGCAATTTGTGATACCTTCGGCGTTGGCGTTTGACAGTATCGGACTTGAAAATTCGATAATGCCGTACACTTCGCTTGTTTTAAATGTCCGAAACACGTCAATTCTTACTCAGGAAGAGTATGAAGCTGAACAAAAGAAGAAATATGAAGCCGAAGAGGCCGAAAACCAGAAACGTTTGGAAGAAGAACCGGCCAGAATAGAGAAATTTATTAAAGAACATAATGTTAATGTTGCGCCAAGTGCCTCTGGAGTCTATTATCTTGAGATAGAGACAGGTGACGGCCCTGTGGTTGATAATGGCGATATTGTAACTATACACTATAACCTGTATAATATTGAGGATAAACTGATTGAATCGAGTTTCGGAAGCGATCCGTTGCAGTTTGTTTACGGTAATAATGAGATGGTTCCCGGAATAGAAGAAGCTCTCGGAAATATGAGAGTGGGAGGGAAGGCTACGCTGATTATTCCGTCAACTATGGGCTTCGGTGATGTGGCTATTGATAAGGAACTGCCAGCTAATTCAACGGTTATCTTTGATATCGAACTTATTGACGTTCAGAAACCTCGTTAGATTCGTAGAAATTTTCCTTGTCGGCATGGAAACAGTCAATTGCAGTGATTATTGCCATGCAACTCCATATAGGTACCGCTAACTTGTCGGTGTCGAGGAAGTTGTTTAATGTTCCGTGAACATAATATCCGAACAAAGCCAGTGTCGCGGCGAGGACAAGTATCTTGGATTCTTTGTTTTTCGCTCTTCTGTATGTCATGAGACCGCAATACATGAAAACGACTACTATTGAGACAACTATCAAAGAGCCCGGGATGCCTTGTTCAGCAAGTGTTCCTATGTATTCGCTGTGAGCATTGCCCATATCACCGGAGTTAGTGCTGATAATGGTCTTGTTTTTCGATTCCTGATATGGGGCGTAAAGGAATTGGTATGTGCCTGGTCCCCAGCCGAACAGAGGCCTGTCCTTGAACATCCTGATGGCTGAGTTCCAACGGTTTATGCGTTCAAGATTTGAAGCGTCGGTGGAGATGTTGGTCATAGACTGTATGTTTTCCACAACGTCTCCGGATGCATCTTGGTCGTTTTTCGACAGGGAATAGAATATCTGATGTTGGAAAGTGAAGAACAAACCTGCCAAAACCACTATAACAGCAGCGATATACTTGAATTTTATCTTAAGACGAACGCAGGCCAAAACACCTAAAGCCGCGATGAGGCTGATCCATGATGCACGACAGAAGGAGAGGACGATAGCCAATAGCAGCAGACAGAAAGTAGCAATAATGCCTAACTTCTTGATTTTGCTTATGTTGGGCATAAACATGTATGCTGCGCATAAGACTATGTAAACCGCCAATGCTGCGCCGTATGCCGTGTGGTCGTTGTAGTATGGTGTCATCACCCAGTGGGCTGTGTCGCCGTCAAAGCCGTGCATCGCGTGGTTTGAAATGGTGTAAAACACAACGATGATAAGACCTGCCATATAATACCAGATGAATTTGGAGATGTTTTTGGGGTCTCTGAACAGCAATGCACAAAGGAAATAAGAAGGAATAATAAACCAAAGCCTTGACACCATGAATTTTACCGAAACGATCGGCATTTCACTCGTTATGGTTGTGGCAATCATCCAGATAAACATCACATAGATTACGATGGATATCGGATATTTGGCTATTTTGCTGTTGAATCTACGCTCGAAGATCGTCTTGGCGATAAACATGACGAGGATTCCTGCAAGCAAGGGCTCTGCCGGCAATGAAACTGACAGGCCGCCTGTTATTTTCTCAATATTTATTGAAAGAGGCGTGATAAATGCTGTCAAAAGAAGCACTTTGTCTAAAGAAAACACGTACAACAGCAAGATTCCTATCACGGCTGGCAGTGCGAAGGCGAGATAAGTGTCTTTTTTGATGACAAAATAAAGCCCTATTGCGACAACAATTGCCGAAATTACATATAATGTTGCTGTTTTAACGAGTTTGTGCATTATTTCAACATGTCTTTTTTATTCTCAATCACATAAACGACGAGAATCGACATAATGCATGCTGCGAGTCCGCTAAGAGCTACGACGACCCATCTGATAGGGTAGCATTTCTTGTCGGCGACAAATGGTGAAGATATGATGTTGGAATATGTGAAATCGGCATTGTAGAAGCGCAATTCCTGTTCATAATCCTTCTTTATTGCAATATAGCTGTTGTTTTCACCTTCAAGTTGACGGCTCAATACTGCAATTTCAGGTCCATATAACTCAAAGTTCTTCTTCAATTCATCAACTTTGTCGGATTTCACCTTTGAGGAACTCGTTACAACACCAAGTTCTCCGCGAGTGTATTCCCTGACTTGTGTGTAATCGACAACGCCATAGTTTTCGCCTATTTCCTGCAGTCTTGTTTTGATAGAGTCTATTTCCTTGACTTTTTTTGCAAGAATATTTTCAAACATATTGAGAACCTCACGTGACTTGGTCTTATGCAAGGTTTTTATTTTATGGTCATAAAGCCTGATGATTTCGTTGACCATCTTGCAAGCGAGTTCCGGGTCGTTGTCTTTGACAACAATGGTCACGGCATCATACGGTGTTCTGCTGATACTGACTTTGTCCCTGTATTCACCGATAAGGGCTGTTTTCCAGTAAATATAACTCTTGTCGATTTTGTAGTGCTCAATAAGGTTGAATTTATCAACCACAGAATCCATGATGTCTTGCGACTGCATGATCTGTATCATCTGTTCGGTACATGTTTCGTCAGAATAAGCTGTGATATTGCTGGGGTAGAGGATGGCGCTTGATTTGAACAGAGGCGTAATGAATTTAGAACCGGAAAACACCGCTCCAAGTATTGCAGCCACTAATGTTATTGTGATAATGTGCCATTTCCATTTGTAAATAACCTTAACCAAAGGTGTGTTGTCAAAATAATTGCTCATGTTAATTTATTAATTAAAGCACAAAAATACGAAAAAAACCATAACCCATCCTTGTTTTTTTTAAATTATTTCTTGATGTTTTTCAAGGAAGAGAATACGAGATCTTTTATCTCGCTGTAATTCAGCATCTTAGTGACAAATGCGATGATGATGCATGCCGCTGTCGCCAGTCCGAATGACGTGAGCCAATTCAATGATAATAATGTTGACAGATATGTGCTTGTGCTGATTAAAATCAGGAATGCCAAGATACGGAACCAGAAGGCGTTGCCAAGTTTGAGTCTGAAAATGCTTTTTGCTATGAAAAATTGTATCACGCAGGTCACAAACTGCACGCACAGGCTGGTTAATGCGGCTCCAACTGCTTGGAAATGAGGGATAAAGATGCAATTCAATGTGATATTTATCACTACACCAGATGCCGCCACTATGTTCAGTTGTTTCAGGTTGCCGTTGGCAGTGAGTAATGTTCCGAAAATGTAAGTGACTGATACGGATACGAAACTGCCCATCAGAATCATCAAAATAGTGGAAGCATCTGTGTTATTTTGCTCAGGATACATGATGTCCATGAATTTGTTACTGTAGAAAATACAGAGCACCGCAATTATGCATGTCATCGAAAGCATGATGCTAAACGATTGTTTCACAAGGCTTTGCAAGTCTTCTTTTTCTTTGATGATAGCGGCAAATAATGGCAGTAGAATTACTGAAAACAGGTAGGAAATATTGTTTCCGGCATCGAAAAGTCGCCAGGCTTTAGCATATACGCCGGCTTGTGATGCGGCAATGTCTTCAGGAAGCAATCGTTCGATCAAAACGGGCTCGAGGCGGTTGTAGAAGCTCATCAGAAGCACCAGAAGCGCATAAGGTAAACTCTTCTTAATAATCATTATCACAAACGGGATGTTGATTCTGATTGTCAGTTTCCCGGTGTGTCTCAATACTATAAATATTGCGATTATGAGCGTTATTACATACGATACCGTTTGCGCATAAATATAGGTGTAAACATTGAAATATTCTTTCGGAATGAATCCCGACCACAGCATGAAGCTGCAAATAAGTATCATAAGCACGCGGTCGAGTACCGAAAGCAGGCTGTCGGTCTTGAAAAGGAGCAGAGCCGAAATATTCGACCTTACATATAATATAAATGACAGTAAAACCTGGTTAAAGCCGACAATGGCAAGCAACTTCAGTTGTTCACCGCGATATCCTATCAGCCATCCTATGATGAAAATCACAAGGAAATAAAGTACAGTGAGAAGTATTTTCGCTTGCGAGATGCCAACAAAATGTTTCGATAGCAACTGATTGTTTTGCGCGATGTTGCGGTTGTTGAAATTTGTCAGACCGAGGTCAAGCAATATATAAAATAGGTATGAAAACTGCGAAATAGCAAGATAAAGCCCGTATGAATTGTCACCGACGAGATTTTGGACGGATACATCTATGCCCAGAATCCAGAACGGTTTTATCAAAAGATTGACAAAAAGTAAAAAAATAATATTTTTTAAAAACTTATTATTCATCTCCGCAAGTCCAAAAAACTAACGATAATAATATCTTATTATTGTATAATTTTAATCAAAAAATAACGTTACAAAGATAGTGTATTTTGAATTAATTTCGTAAATTTGCAGTGTAATTTTTTAAAAATTGGAAAAATATTCGGAACAAGAGATATTAGAAATTGAGAAATCATATAATGAGCTTATTCAGTCGATAGGTGAGACGATGACTGTGGAGGAAGTCGGGTATGTGAGGAAAGCCTACGAGTTGTGCCGCTCACAATATGATGGGCTGCGTATGCGTTCAGGGCGACCGATGATGCTTCACGTTCTGGAGGTGGCGCAGATTTCTTATTCCGAAATGGGAATGCACAGCAAGACCATCGTTTGTGCGTTGCTGCATAATATAACTCGTTGCACTGATGTCACGTTCAATGATATAAAAGAACAGTTTGGTGAGCGAGTATCATTGATTCTCAGAGGATTATCGAAGGTGATGGCACTGAATATGTCTCGTATCTCGACACAATCCGACACTTTCAGAAAGCTTTTCCTCTCAATGGTCGACGATATCCGCGTAGTAATGCTTATTATCGCCCACTGCCTCTCAAATTGCCGCCATCAGGATGATGTTGATGTTTCAGGTGGCGTCGATAAATTCTTTGAGATAACGAAATATCTTGTGATTCCTATAGCTCATCGTCTCGGTCTTTATAACATCAAAAAAGACATGGAAGAGGCGGTGATGATTCATGAGAATCCCAAGGAATTCAATGAAATAAAGGAAAAAATCACCATGTCGCATGTGGTGCAGGAGGAGAAGATGGCTGATTTCCTGCTTCCAATACGGCGTGAATTGAGCGAAAACGGCATCGACTACACTATAAAATGGCGAACGAAGTCTATCCCGTCTATTTTTGCCAAAATGAAGGCTCAAGGTGTGCCTTTTGAGCAGGTTTACGACCTTTTTGCAGTCAGAATCATCATTAACAACTCAAAAATAAAGGAAGAAAAGGCTGATTGCTGGAAAGTTTATTCCATTGTTACAAATCTGTATCAGCCTAATCCTCAACGACTTAGAGATTGGATAACAAAGCCTAAGACATCGGGATACGAGTCGTTGCATACCACTGTGAAAAACGGCGTCGACTGGGTCGAGGTGCAGATACGCACCATACGCATGGATGAGATTGCTGAGAAAGGTAACGCCTCACATTGGTCGTATAAGAGCAGTGGCGACAAACATCAGACTCCTGACGAGTGGCTGAACCAGATTAGAGGCATCTTGGAAGATACAGACCAGTCGGATTTTAATCCTTTTGACGATAAACGCGCGGCGAAAGGGAAGTCTGACAAGATGTATATAATCACGCCTCAAGGTGAAGTGAAACAACTCCCGATTGGCTCCACAATCCTTGATTTCGCCTTTGAAGTGCACACTCAAGTGGGGTGTCACTGCATAGGTGCACGCGTGAACGGCAAAATGCAGCCAATACGCTACGAGCTGAACAACGGCGACCGTGTTGAAATACAGATAAGCAAAAAACAGACTCCTAAGACCGACTGGCTAAATTATGTGAACACGGAGAAGGCAAAATCGAAAATCAGGAGGTTTTTGAAGGATGAGGAGATGAAAGAGGCTGAACTCGGTAGCTCTATCTTCCACAGGAAACTCAAAAACTGGAAAATTGTTTTTAACGATAAGATTTTCAATGAGTTGCTGAAGAAATACGCTTGCGAATCAGGCATCGAGTTTTACCATAAAATCGCCACAGACCAGATAGATTTGGCCGATTTGAAGGCGTTTATCCTGACGCAGACAGAGGAAAAAGAAAATCATCAAGAGAGGGTGGATGAGGAGGTTAAAAAAGACAAACCTATTGAGAATGAGAACGATGCGATGAGTATCGGCACTAATATCAATGGTTTCGCGTTCAAGATGGCGAAATGCTGTAACCCGATACCTGGCGATAACGTTTGCGGCTTTGTCAATGTGGGTGGTGGCATCACGATACACCGCGTCAACTGCAAAAACGCCATCGCAATGAAGAAACGTTATCCTTATCGACAGGTCGACGTGAAATGGCAAGGCGATGTGCCTTCGAGAGCCACGATTCGTGTAGTGGCAAAAGACAGTTTTGGAATCCTCAGCGATATCACTGAGGTGATGAAACAGATGGAAATCAATATCATAGATGCATCAATGGGAACAAGAAACGGTCAATATGAAGGCCGCTTTGTGGTGCATGTGACAAGTGTTAATTACTTGGAACAACTGATTCGCAAACTCCGTTCTCTGACGAATGTTATAGAAGTCCAGAGAATTGACTGATAATCAATTATTTAGTCATAATGTCGATAATCTCGGTGTCGGTTTCTTTCATTCCGATGCTTCCGACGAGTCCCACATTATTAATGGTGTCTTCTATGTCGCATCCGACGATGCCGTCGCCGGCCTCGAACTGCTGTCCGTTTTTATACATGTAATAGCCCAGAATGCCTGATTCCACTGATGCTGCGATCTTTGCTGCGCATGATGCTTTCGCACCGTCGCAGATGATACCTGACACTGTAACTACTGCGTTAGTGAGTGTGTGCTCTATCACGTCAAGGCTCTCGCCGAGGAGGTAGGCTATGCCGCAGGCTGCTGCGCATCCTGCACTGACGGCACCGCAATATGCTGAGAGTCGTCCGATGCGTGTCTTCTGATGTATTGCAGTGAGGTTGGAGACTACCAAAGCACGGTAAAGTCTGTCGTCACTGATATTGTATTCTTCGGCATAGGCTATTACTGGCATTGACACTGTCAGACCTTGATTGCCACTGCCTGAATTGATGATAACTGGCAATTCGCAGCCGTTCATACGAGCGTCGGAGCCTGCAGCAGCACGAGCCTTCGCCTTTACCTTGATGTCATCGCCGTAATATTTTAATAAGGTGCTGCCGATGTTGGCGCCCCAATTATTTTGCAATCCTTCGGAAGATATGGCTTTGTTATATTTGATCTGTCGTCCGATAATCTCTTTAATATCTTGAATATCAACGCTGTTGGCGAAATCCACTATGCCTGCGATGCTTAGACAACTGCGGTCTGTGAGTTCTTTGGCCGGTTTCGCGATAGTCTCACTTTGGAAGATTATCTCGTCGTCTTTCTGAATATGAACGATGTTGGTGTGGAAACCGCATATTCTCACGTCAGCGTGATGCTCGCCACTGTATTCAATGATTGTGACGTCTAACTGTTCCTGGCAGTTCACATGTTTCACGGTGATAGGAGTGGAGGCGAGGTATTTCTCGGTTTCTTTCTTTTGTTCCGGAGTCACGTTGGCAATCACTTCGAGAGCTTTGTCAGGGTTGCCTGCCACGATGCCCACAGCCACTGCGGCATTGATGCCTTTCATTCCGTTGGTGTTAGGAACTATGACGCTTTTCACATTTTTGATGATGTTACCGCTTGCAAGTACTTCAACACGGTCAGGAATGGCGTTAAGTACCTGACGGGCCTTGGCGGCTGCGTAGGCGAGGCATATAGGCTCGGTACAGCCCATAGCTGGAACCAATTCTTCTTCTAAAATGTTGATATATAATTGATAACGTGAATCCGACTTGTTCATATTAGTTTCCTTTAGTTATTTCCATTGATGTGATTTCAATATTTCCGTTCTCAGGAAGAATCTCAATCCAAGTGTTGTCTTCGCTGAACCATTTGTATTGTGAACCGATTCTTACGATAAAATCGTTAACATCTTGATTATTAGGTACATTGACGGTAAATCCACCGTTTCTGCCATTCTTGCTGCCGTAGGAGATGTACATGATGAACGGCCTGTCACCCAAGTTTTTGGCTTTAATCAGCAAATAATTGCCACGTCGTGATGCCGCGTCAACAGATGTGAACTCATAACGCTTTGTATCACTTGAATTGATGGTGGTCGCGCTGCTTACAAGTTCCACGAGTTTGTTGGCTTTCAGGATTTCACCGATTTCACGGATTTTATTGCCCGGATAAGGATTGCTTGGGTTAACCTGCATTGCTTTGGTGTAAAACTCAATAGCTTTGTCGTAATTCTTTGTCTGAAGCTGGGCGTCACCTTTGGTGATATAGCCGTTATATTCGTTTTCAAGCGCTGCGAGACGCATGTTTTCATTCTGTTGAGCTAACGTAAGTTGTTGAGTTGCAGCCTCATCGCCAGGCTTGTATGTCAAAGCAATGTTGAATTGGTTGATTGCCTCGGCAAAATTCCTGCTGTCCATGGCATAGCTGCCTTCCGACATGGCTCGGTTGTAATTTTCCTGTTTCTGACGCTGTATTTCTTCATAGAAACCTGCAATCACGCCAAGTTTTTCAGTCGCTGTGGCATTGTTAGGGTCAATGGCAAGAACCTGGTTGAATGACTGTTCGGCTTCAGCGTATTTCTTGTCGGCAATCTGTTGGTTGCCGGTGGCGATCAAAGTCTGAATCTGAGCTTTACGTTGCTTTTCGGCTTCTATTGCGGCCAAACGTTCCTGCTCCTTGCGTTGTTGCTCAAGATACAGTATCATATCCTCGGCGTTTTTCTTTTTTGCCAAGGCTTCAGCATTATTGGGCTTGAGTTCCAATGCTTTAACGTAATAGGAGAGGGCTAACTCGTAGTTTTTAACACCTTCGGCGTTCTCGCCTTTGTTCATGAATCCTGCGAAATCGTTGTCAAGTTTCGCCTTGTCGTTCTGAATCTTCAGGTATTCCGGGCTGTTGACGATCTCGTCGATACGTGCAATCATGCCGAGAGCGTAAGAATCATCAGGGATAACCGTAAGCGCTGCCTGATATGCGCTCTTTGCGTCTTTGTATGATTGGTCCTCATAAAGCGCGTCGGCTTCGGTTATCTTGGCGTTATAATTATCGGCTATGTTTTTCTTTGTCTGAAGTTTCTCGATGATGTCAGAAATCTCCGTTTCCTTGGGGAAAATCTGCAAAGCTTGCTCGTAGGCTGCGATGGCTTCGGTATATTTTTTTCTTAAAGTAAAATCTCTTCCTTGTGACTGAAGTCTTTCAAACTCAGATACTTTCAAATCATATGCCTCTTTTTTGTTTTTGGCGTCCTGATATTTTGTTTTTGCTAAAGAATTGTTGGGATATACCGCTAAGGCTGACTCATATTGCATCACAGCTTCAGCGTATTTCTCGCTGCTTAAGAGCTTGTCGCCCAACGTTATCATAGCATTGAATGAGTCTAATTTATCTTTCTCATCCTTGAGAATTGTTGTGATTTCTGCCTTTTTGTTCGTTGCATACTCGTCTTTCGGGAAGATTTTGAGTGCCTTGTTATATTCTTCCAGAGCTTTTTCCAACTCACTGTTTGCGTAGTAGCTGTCAGCATTGTCGATATATTCGAAGAAAGTCTCTTCTTTCTTGTTCTCTTCTTTTATCTTTAAAAGAGTGTTATTCAATTTGCTTTTTGCAGTGGCGTCTTTGGGTTTTAATCGCAAGGCCTGCTGGTAATATGTCTTGGCTTTGATATATTCTTTCTTTGCATATTCTTTATCGCCCGACGACATCAGCGACTGGAAAGAAGGCGCGCTTTCCTGTGCATAAACGTATGTCGTTGACATACAAAGACAACCGAAAGATATGATGAAGATATATTTTATTAAATTTCGCATGATTTTGTTATTTGTTGCTTTCTATTTTGCCGTCTTTTATCGTCAAAGTCCTGTCAGCCATCTGTGCGAGGTCGGGGTTGTGTGTTACGATGACGAATGTCTGACCGGTCTGCTCTCTCAGCTTAAAAAACAACTCATGAAGTTCTTTAGCATTTTGTGAGTCGAGGTTTCCTGATGGCTCATCGGCGAGGATGACGGCAGGGTTGTTGATAAGTGCCCTTGCTACCGCTACACGTTGCTGCTCGCCTCCTGACAGCATCGATGGCTTGTGATTTGCTCTTTCTGTAAGATTAAGATAATCAAGAAGTTGAGATGCTTTATTTAAAGCGTTACTTTTACTTATTCCTGCTATAAAAGCTGGTATGCAGATGTTCTCAAGAGCGGTAAATTCAGGTAGAAGATGATGGAACTGGAACACGAATCCGATGTTTTTGTTGCGGAAAGCGGCGAGGGTTTTCTGACTCATCTTGCTGATGTTTTGTCCGTTGATGATTACGTCGCCTTTGTCTGCTTTTTCCAATGTCCCGATTATTTGAAGCAAAGTGGATTTGCCGGCGCCCGATGCCCCCACGATGGTGACGATCTC
The DNA here is from genome assembly GCA_017649945.1 of Bacteroidales bacterium. GTDB lineage: Bacteria > Bacteroidota > Bacteroidia > Bacteroidales > F082 > Limimorpha. The sequence continues at coordinate 16,103 of JAGCFU010000035.1, forward strand.
GCCTTTGTCAATGTGAAGGTCGATGCCTTTTATCACATCGACATTCCCAAACGACTTGTATATTCCATTAGCTTCAATCATTCGTCTTCTTTTTTGCCGTTAACTAACAGTTTAGCTCTTGTGAAAGGTTTATTCCTGTCGAACAGGTACCTATATGTTATATGTGTTTTATAAAGTTGTGCTCCGGCTCTTTCGGCAATCTTCAGCATAGGAGGGTTAAAATCGCCTATCCAGTTGAGTTGCAACTCTTTATATTTGAATTTCTTTTTTATTGCTTGAGATTCGAGTGAGCATACCAGACCGGCTTCCAAGCCTTTTTTACGGTGTTCAGGTACTATGCCGAAGACGAGAGATATGGCTCTGTCGCAGATTCGTGATATTTTCACTCTCCAGAACACGCGCAATGCGTTGAATCCTCTGTCGTTGCCGTTCAAGCCTTTGTATATCTGGTTCAAGTCAATCATCATGAGGAAGAATCCTACCGGTTCGCCTTTGTAATATGCAAAATGCATCAGACGCGGGTCGATGATAGGCTTCATGCTGTTGAGCAAGGCCAGTGCGTGTTGGCGTGTGAGCTTTGCCGTGCCTGGTATTGAGCCCCAAGCTTTGTTGTATATCGTCAGGAAGTCGTCAGCATAGCGGTCTATTTGGCGTTTTTTCAGGATCTCGAACGAATAGTCCGGGTTTTCGTAGATGCGCGCCGCCTTCTCATGAAGTATCGGGTCAAAGCCGCCAGGGGTGAGGTTCCTGTGATATGTGTATTGCTTAAAATAATCCTTAAAGCCATAATTTTCAAAGAGTTGGCTGTAATAAGGATAATTATAAGGCATGTTGTATATCGGGTCGGTGAAGCCGTCTACGAGACATCCCCAGAAGTAGTCGCGGTCTCCGAAATTGATAGGACCGTCCATGGCCTCGAATCCGCGTTCAATCAGCCAGTTTTTAGCGGCATCGAACAGGATGTTGGCCGCTTCCTGGTCGTTGATGCAGTCGAAAAAACCGCAGCCGCCTGTTTTTTGGCCGTTTTCTTCGTTTTCGTACACTCTTGATGTTTTCTCGTCGTAAAAGACGGCGATTCTGCCGACGATTTTATCTTTTTTGTCGGTCAAATAGTATCTTGTAGCGTCACCATGACGGAATAGCTTGTTCTGCTCTTTGTCAAAAACCTTCTCAACTTCGCGGTCGAGGGGTCTGACATAATGTTCGTCATGCTTGTATAACTTCGACGGAAACGCAAGCCATTGCTTGATTTCACGCTTTGTTGTGACTTCGTGCAGTGTGTAATCAGACATTCAAAAAAATTTTTGCAAATTTCCGAAAAATTTGTGAAAAATTCATAAAAAAAATAAATTTTTCTATAAAAATTTGATTTTTGCCTATTCGTGTTTGAGATAATTGTCGACTATGATTTTTGCTTTCTCAACATCTTCGGCGTTTACAAGCAATTCGGTGCTTTGGTCGGGATTGCCGTCAGCCCAGCCTATCGTAATGCTTGATTGGAAATTGTTGCGCACAATGCATGGAATGTCCTCGTCTTGCAGCAATGCCGCTATATAATTGGCTTCAATGTCTGTTCCGATGTAAATTGATTCAAATCTGTTTTCCATAATAATTTTTTTTTCTGCAAATATAACGAAAATTATTTAATTTTGTTGTTTTAATTTATAAATATGAAAAATTCTGATATACAAGCGAAATACGACGGATTTATAGCTTATTTTGAGCAGGCTATGCCTGTGGCGGAGTCGGAGTTGAAGTTTATGAATCCGTACCAACTCATTGTGGCGGTGGTGCTTTCGGCGCAATGCACCGACAAACGCGTCAATATGACGACGCCGGCGTTTTTTGAACGTTTTCCTGATGCGAAATCTTTGTCTGAAGCAACGCAAGATGATGTGTATCAGCTGATTAAGTCTATATCATATCCTAATAACAAAGCAAAGAATCTGATTGGGATGGCTAAGGCTCTGGTCAATGATTTTGATGGTGTTGTGCCGGATAATATCGAAGATTTGCAGAAACTTCCGGGTGTGGGGCGTAAGACAGCAAATGTGGTCGTCGCTGTAGCATTCGACAAGCCTGCAATGCCGGTGGATACTCATGTTTTCAGAGTTTCCGCAAGAATAGGCCTGAGTAAAAATGCAAAAACACCTCTCGACACAGAGAAACAGCTTGTGGCGCATATCCCGCAAAAGTTGCTTTCCAAGGCGCATCACTGGCTTATTCTGCACGGCAGATACGTATGTCTCGCACGCAAACCTAAATGCGTAGAATGCGGAATCAAAGAAATTTGTGATTTTTATCAAAAAAATAGCAAAAAAGTTTGCTAATCCAAAAAAAGTGTTTATATTTGTAGCGTTACAGTTTGATTAAAAACTCGTCAAAATTAAGTTGTAACATTTGGATTTTGAATAAATGTATTTATTAACTTATTGATTTAAAACTACTTAGAAATGGCAAGTAAGAATATCGAGGAAGATGTCGAGAAAGTGAGACAGGAAAAATTGAAGGCTTTGGAAGCCACATTGGGAAACATTGAAAAATCGTTCGGAAAAGGCAGCATCATGCGTCTTGGTGACAATAAACAGGAGAAAATCGATTCAATATCAACCGGTTCTATAGGTCTGGACTATGCTCTGGGTATCGGCGGCATGCCACGTGGAAGAATTATCGAGGTTTTCGGACCTGAGAGTTCAGGTAAAACGACATTGGCATTGCATGTGATCGCGGAAGCGCAGAGACAGGGCGGAATCGGTGCGTTTATTGACGCGGAGCATGCTTTCGACCGTTTTTATGCCAAGAAACTTGGTGTTGATATTGAGAATCTGTTGGTTTCGCAGCCTGACAATGGTGAACAGGCGTTGGAAATCGCTGAAAATCTTATCCGTTCAGGCGCTATCGATGTCATCGTGATTGACTCTGTGGCCGCTCTTACACCGAAAAGCGAAATCGAAGGCGAGATGGGCGACAGCAAGATGGGTCTTCAGGCTCGTCTGATGTCACAGGCAATGCGTAAGCTGACAGCGACAATAAGTAAAACATCGACAGTGTGTATCTTTATCAACCAGTTGCGCGAGAAAATCGGTGTCATGTTTGGTAATCCGGAAACGACAACTGGCGGTAATGCCTTGAAATTCTATAGCTCAGTGCGTCTCGATATCCGTAAGGTCAGTCAAATCAAAGACGGCGAGAATATCATGGGTAACCGTGTGAAAGTCAAGGTGGTGAAAAACAAAGTGGCACCTCCGTTCAAGAAAGCTGAATTCGACATTCTTTACGGAGAAGGCATCTCACGTGTGGGCGAGATTATCGACATAGGTGTTGAACTCAATATCATAAAGAAAAGCGGCTCATGGTTCAGTTATAATGATACTAAACTCGGACAGGGTAGGGATGCTTTGAAGAAACTGCTTGAAGAAAATCCTGAGTTGTGCGACGAACTGACACAAAAGATTAATGAGGCTCTGAAAGAGACAGATCAAGACCTTTAACATATTGAATATCATATAATAATGAAGAGAGTTTTTCTGGCAATGGCTTGCATTCTGATGCTTGCAAGCTGTTCTGAGAGTGGTAATAATAAAACAGAAGAGAAGCAGAAGGTAGCGGCGGCCACTGAGGATGTTGTTGCTGATACTTTGAATATTGACGGCTATATTAATAGGGCAAGATGGCTGTTGGCTAACCAGCAAGTCGGTAATGCAATTCGTGACATAAACAGCGCTTTGTCGATAGATAGCAAGAATATTGAAGCTTTGCTTGTGTTAGCTGATGTTTATTATGCTTTGGGTGACCAAGACAATATTTTGCTGACACTGAACAAGGCGTCGGAAATCGCTCCTATGGACTCGCGTCCTGTTGTCAAGTTGGCCGAGCTTAGTTTCCTGCAAGGGAATATTAATATGGCTAATGCGTACATTGATAAGGCTTTGGAACTCAATAGCATGAACCCTCAAGCGTATTATATGCGCGGAATCATTTGCATGTCGAGAAATGATACGGTCCAGGCTTTGAAACAGTTCATGAAAGCGAGAAATCAAGATGATTCATTCATTGATCCGGTGTTGCAGATTGCGAGTATTTATGCGGCACAGCGTAATCCGATGGCAAAAGATTTCTATACTCTCGCTATCGATATGGCACCGGATAATTGGGGATCATATTATGATTTGGCGATGTATCTTCAAGATAACGGCTCACCGGAGAAGGCTTTGGAGATTTACGACACTTTGGATGCACGAATGCCGGGAAACTATCAGATATTGTTCAATAAAGGGTATGTTAACATGGTGTATCTGTTCGAGTATGACAAGGCTATAGAGAATTTTGATAAGGCGCTGGAAATCAATCCTAAATCAGTTGACGCGTTATTAAATAAAGGTGTGGCTTTCGAACAGAAAGGAAACTACAAGCAAGCAAGAAGCATCTATCTCCAGATTTTGAAAGATAATCCAAATTATCAGCTGGCGATAGATGCTTTGCACAGAATAGGTGAGTGATATCACTCGGTGAATATCTTGGCGAGTTCTGTTAGATTCTCGTCAAGTTCCTGCTCGACACCGCTAAGTTCGTTGATGTTGTCGAGATCTTCATTCATGCTGAAATAGAACTTAATCTTAGGTTCTGTTCCAGAAGGTCTTACACTGACTTTAATGCCATCTTCGGTGAAGAACTGAAGGACATCAGATTTAGGCAGGTTGATGACGGTGTCAACTCCGAATATTATATCCTTGCTGATGCCGAGTTTGTAGTCTCTTATTTCAGTAATTCTTGAACCAAGCAAGTTTTTAGGCGGGTTCTGTCTGAAGTTGAGCATCATCTGTTTGATTTCCTCGTTGCCGCTGATGCCTTTCTTGGTCAATGAGACGAGTTTCTCTCTGTAGACACCGAATTCTTTGTATATGTCTTTCAGGATTTGATACAATGTCTTGCCTTGTTCTGCCGCCCATGATGTGGCTTCAGCAAGCATGAAGCATGTGATGATGGCGTCTTTGTCGCGTACAAAGTCACCTACAAGGAATCCGTAGCTCTCTTCGCCTCCGCATATGAACTGCTCTTCCAGCTTGTTCAAAATCTTGTCGGCGATATACTTGAAGCCAGTGAGAACATCGTATGTCTTGACGTTGAATTTGTCTGCTATTTTAAGCAGTAAGTCGCTGGTTACTATGGTTTTAACGATAAATTCCTTGCCTGTCAGCTTGCCAAGTTCCTCCCAACGTGTAAGGATGTAGTAGGTGAGGATGCTTGCTGTCTGATTACCGTTTAATAAGATGAATTCTCCGTTATCGTCTTTTACGGCGAGACCGACGCGGTCGGCGTCAGGGTCGGTGGCAAGAACGACGTCTGCTTTCATGGCTCTCGCTTTCTCAATGGCCATATTCATAGCAGCTTTTTCTTCCGGGTTTGGAGAGACCACAGTAGGGAAGTTGCCGTCGGTAACCATCTGTTCTTCAACAGGATAGAAGTTTTTGAAACCTGCTTTTGCGAAAAGTTTAGGCATCACCTGGCCGCCTGTTCCGTGGATAGGAGTGTAAACGAACGACAGATTCTTGTGTTTTTTTATCAATTTTGGTGATAATGAGAGGCTCATTACTTTGTCGAGATAGATTTCGTCGAAGCTGTCGTCAAGCATTTCGATTAGCTTGGCGTTTCTTTTGCGTTTCACCATCGAAATGTCAGTGATTTTCTGGACTTCAGCGATGATGTTCTTGTCGTGTGGGGCCACAATCTGACCTCCGTCCTCCCAATAAACCTTGTATCCGTTGTATTCTTTCGGGTTGTGTGAGGCTGTCACCACAATTCCCGACTGGCATTTCAGTTCACGAATAGCGAAAGATAATTCAGGTGTTGGACGTAATGCGCTGAATAAGAACACTTTAATTCCGTTGGCCGTCATCACATCTGCTGTTATTTGTGCAAAATCCTTGCTGTTGTTACGGCAGTCATATGCAATGGCTATTTGTGGTTGTTTCATGTCGGCAAACTTCATTTTGATATAATTTGCCAGACCTTGCGTGGCCATTGCGACGGTGTAAATATTCATACGGTTGGTGCCGACACCCATAATTCCTCTCAAACCGCCAGTGCCGAATTCGAGAATTCTGTAGAAACTCTCGGTTAGCTCGTTGGGGTCGTTGTTAATGAGATTCTGAACCTGTTTTCTGGTTTCCTCATCGTATTGGTCTGATAACCAAGACTTTGCTTTTGCAAGTATTTCAGGTGAAACGTTTTCCATAATGCAAAATTTGAGTTAGTTATTATGTTTTAATTCTTTCTATTATCAGTTGCAAATTTATACAAAAAACTAATACCAAGCGATTCTTTAAATTGAAGAATCGGTTTTTGCTCGTCGTCGATAGTGAATTTCACGTTATCGTCATATATCATGTGAACGTTGACAACGGCGGAAATATTTTTGTTTACAGTAAATTTTACCCCAGTTTCCCAGTCGACATCGATGTTCCAGCGGTTGGCCCTGTTTACATCCATGTAATTGTTGTAAAGGTTAAGATTCGAGAAAATGCTTATGTTGCTTTTAAAATCCTGTTTGTATTTTATCAAAAGGTTCAAGCCTAGCTCTCCGAGGAATTTCCTGCCCGGTACCCATGTACTGTCGCTGTCGATGATGTTCCAATAACCAGCCTCAACACCGTAAGAGCCTTTGTCGGCAAGCGTCTGGTCGTTGACAAATGTCAGCTTTCCGGCGGCAGGACTGGCGAAAATGCTGATGTTTTTGTTTATGTTATACGTGTAACCGATTGATATTGTAAGATAAGCCGGCGCAAAGAATTTGGATATCGGCACGGAGTCGTTTGGGTAAGAATAACCGTTGGTAAACTGCGTTTTCAGCATCACAATGGACGTGAAAGTGAGGTCTTTGTTGTTGTTGTGAGTCATTGTCATCGAGACCTCAAGTCGGTCTTCGGTCTTCTCCATACGACTGTCTTTTGAGAAACTCTGCGCTCCATAGGCGAAAAGACCGTTTAGCACATAATTGAACAGGCTTCTGTTGTATGTGTATTTTAAATTCGCCGTGGCCTTGCCACTTGTGTTGCTCTCACCGCCGGCAGCCCAATGCGTAATTGCTAACTGGTTGACTGTCAGGCTGACACTGCCTTCAAACTTTTGCCAAATCTTTTGTTTTGCATCGTTTTTATTGATGACTTCCGGTTGCTCAGGATAAATCGTGTCAATTTTGACGAATGTCACTTTTTTAATAATCGTGTCAATTATGTAGGTGGTGTCGATTCTTGTGATTGTGTCGATTTTTATAGAATATGCCGGCGTTTGTGCAATAGTGTCCTGCGCCAAGCTTCTATTTGAAAATATTAATAACAAAACAAATAGAACACCTGACGCTAAAATATTGATACTCTTCAAATTAGCTTTTAATGCCAGCATTTTAATGAAAATGAAATATACTCGTTTTTATTGTGCAAAATTATAAAAAAAAGAATTATATTTGCAAAAAATATAATATGGAATCCGTAAAAATTTGTCTTGAAAAAACGAATGACGACCTTTTCATGAAAAGTAAGTGGTGGGGTAATCCCGATGTGCCGCAAAATTTTGACGTTCCTGATTATTTGACGTTCATTTGTCAGATACGATGCGACGAAATTGCTGCTTTTGATGATGAGAATCTGCTTCCGCATAAGGGAATGCTGTATTTTTTCGCGGCTTTGGATTATTATTTCGGAAATTTCGACTCTTATTGTCCGGAAAATGTCTTCTGGAATAATGACGATGTTAAGGTTTTTTATGTTGAAGATATTGAAAATCAAATATTTGAACAGGTTGTTTTCGTAGATGACGATGATAATCCGGTTGCCTTGAAGGAGATGAAAATGATATTCTCAAAGGGGAATTGTATGTGCGATGGGAACAAAATGCTCGGTGAACCTTACAATAGAGAATGGGAAAATTGGGATGCACCATACCAAGATTGGGTGGAGCTGTTGCAGGTTGATTCGGATGATTATGACGACTGCACTCTGAACTTTATGGACTGGGGAATGCTTCATATTTTAATCAATCCTAAAGATTTGAAAAACAAAGACTTTACTAAAGTTACTTCAACCATTTGTTCAACATAAGAAAATCATGAAAAAGACATTTTATGACGAATATGAGGGACGGTATTTTGAGGCCGATATTCCTGATGATTTGTATAAAAAAGCATATGAGGACAATGATTATGATGCCTTGTATGAAGTGGGAATAATTCTTGAAACAGAGACGGAGATGTCTTTTGCTGCTATTGCTGAAATCATGGAAAAAGCATACGCTGACGGCAAAGGCAGTGATGATGCTCGTTACTGGTTAGAGGACTATCGTTATGATGACGGACGTTTTGATGCTTGGAGCTAAGATAGTTTTTTAGCCAGGATTTTTGCCGTGTAGCTTTCTTTACATTTTGTCAAGTCTTCTGGCGTGCCTGCAAACACTAAATTTCCGCCTTTGTCACCGCCTTCCGGACCGAGGTCGATAACCCAATCCGCTGTTTTTATCACATCGGGGTCATGCTCTATGACGATTAGCGAATGACCGTTGTTTAACAAGGCCTCAAATGCTTTCAGAAGTTTGTTTACATCATGGAAATGCAAGCCTGTAGTTGGTTCGTCGAAGATGAAAAGCGTGGGCTTTTCGTTAGTTCCGTTAACCAAAAATGATGCCAACTTTATGCGCTGAGCTTCGCCGCCTGAGAGAGTGGAAGAAGGTTGCCCCATCTTGAGATAACCGAGTCCTACAGCTTGTAACGATTTGAGTTTCAAGACTATGCGCTCTGTCATGTTTTTGAAATCATTAGGCTGACTGAAAAACTCTGTGGCTTCGTCTATGCTCATCTCGAGGATGTCGAAGATGTTTTTGTCGAGGAACTTTATCTCAAGAGCCTCTTCTTTGTAGCGTTTTCCGTGGCATACGTCGCATTCGAGGTACACGTCGGCCATGAACTGCATCTCAACTTTAAGGATTCCTTCGCCTTCGCAGTTGTCGCAGCGGCCTCCGGGCACGTTGAACGAGAAGAAACCAGCTTTGTTTCCGCGCATTTTAGCCAGTTTCTGCTCCGAGAAAAGTATTCTGATATCATCGAATGCCTTAACGTAAGTCACTGGGTTTGAACGAGTTGACTTCCCGATAGGATTCTGGTCAATCATCTCTACGGAATGTATGGCTTGGATGCTTCCGCGCATGGAACCGAATGAACCGGTTTTGTCGGCGGTTCCTCCAAAATGCTTTTTCAAAGCTGTGTATATGATGTTATTTACAAGCGACGACTTGCCTGAGCCGCTGACTCCTGTCACTACAGTGAGCGCGTTCAACGGCACTTTTACGTTGATATTCTTGAGGTTATGCTCGAGACAGCCTGTAAACTCGATGGAGTTGTTCCATTTGCGACGGTATTTAGGCACCTGTATCTCCTGTTTGCCTGTGATATACTGTGCTGTCAAGGATTTGCCTGATTTTTCCATGGCTTTGATATCGCCTTGGAAGACGAGCTCTCCTCCGAATCGGCCTGCATACGGACCTATATCAATGATTTGGTCGGCTGCCCGGATGATTTCTTCGTCATGTTCGACAACAATCACTGTGTTTCCGATATCACGAAGATGTTTTAAAACTTTTATAAGTTGCTGAGTATCACGTGAATGCAGTCCTATGCTGGGCTCGTCTAGGATATAAGTGGAGCCTACGAGACTGCTGCCGAGAGATGTCGCCAAGTTGATTCTTTGCGCTTCACCTCCAGAAAGTGTGTTCGACGCACGGTTCAATGTGAGGTAGCCAAGACCTACTTCGATCAGGAAGCCGATGCGGTTCCTGATTTCAACAAGCAGTCGCTCTGCAATGGAAATCTCTGATTCTGAGAGTTTTATGTTGTTGAAGAACTTCTGTAGCTCGCTGATTGGCATGGTAGCCAAATCGGTGATGCTTTTTCCGTTGATTTTCACATAATTGGCCTCGGGACGAAGGCGTTTTCCGTGACACTCCGGGCATGTGGTCTTTCCGCGATAACGCGAAAGCATGACACGGTACTGAATCTTATATGATTGATTCTCAACGTCTTTGAAGAAGTCGTCTATGCCCATGAAGTAGCGGTTTCCTTTCCAAAGCGTCTCTTTTTGTTCTTCTGTGAGTTCAAAATACGGTTTGTGCACAGGGAAACCGAAATGATGCGCGTTGTTCACGAGTTGGTCGCGATACCAGTTCATTTTCTCGCCGCGCCAGCATGCAATGGCGTTGTCGTATATTGATAGCGACTTGTCGGGAATCACTAAATCCTCGTCGATTCCGATGATTGTGCCGAATCCTTCGCATGTTTTGCAGGCTCCGTAAGGGTTGTTGAACGCAAAAAGGTGCGTGGTCGGTGGCTCAAAAGTGATGCCGTCAGCCTCAAATCTTGATGAAAATGAGAATTCTTCTCTAACTCCGTCATTGTCAATGAGAATAATGCAGCTATCCTTGCCTTCGTAAAAAGCGGTCTGCACTGAGTCTGACAGCTGTCCTATCAATTCTGAAGAGTTCCCGTTGACTTTCAGGCGGTCGATCATTATGCGGATGTCTTTCGGCTTGTCTTTGCCTTTTTCCTTGAGATAATCTTCAATTCTGACTACTTTATCTTTGACTATCAGTCGGTTAAATCCTTGTTGAAGCAGTATATTTAGGTGCTCCTGAAGTGCTCTTCCTTCCGGGATGACGATGGGAGCGAGTATGTAAACAGCTTTGCCTGTCTGTTGGATAATGAAATCTACCACATCGCTGACCTGATTCCGTTTCACTTCTTTACCTGATTTTGGCGAATAGGTGCGGCCAACTCTGGCGTAAAGCAGTTTGAGATATTCGTATATCTCGGTTGTGGTCCCTACGGTAGAGCGTGGATTGCTCGTCATGGTGCGCTGCTGGATTGCGATGGCAGGCGAGAGGCCGGTGATGAGGTCTACATCCGGTTTGCTGAGACGTCCCATGAACTGACGGGCGTAGGCGCTCAAACTCTCGACATAACGGCGTTGTCCCTCGGCATAAATCGTGTCGAATGCAAGAGATGACTTTCCGGAGCCAGACAACCCCGTAATAACAATGAGTTTGTTCTTTGGAATACGTAAGTCAATGTTTTTCAAGTTGTTAACTCTTGCACCGTGGATTTCTATATTGTCTAATTTGCCCATCACAACTAAGATATCTCAAAAAAATTGCACGAAAATACAAAAAATATTTGCACGGTATTAAAAAATGTTATATATTTGCAAAAAATTTAGACATAATATTGTTCAACCAATAAAAATAGGAGAGACGCTATAGAGAATTTTTACCCTTTTTGAATGTTTAACCTTAAAAAAGGGGGACTTATGTCTGAGATATTAAACGATAAGGAACTGGTGTTGCGTTATCAGAATGGTGATGTGGCAAGTTTTGAAATATTGGTTGATCGTTACCAGAACAAAGTTTATTCATACGTCTTGATGCTTGTCAAAGATAAGCAGCTTGCTGATGATATATTCCAGGATACATTTTTGAAGATAATCCGCACTATAAAGGCCGGAGCATATAAGGAGGAAGGTAAGTTTATACAGTTTGCGATGCGTATCGCACACAATCTTATTATCGATTATTTCCGTAAGGCAAAGCGTTTGCCTATGGTCGACCCGACTAAGGAAGACTATGACATGCTTGACAATGCGAAGTTTACAGACCCTTCTATAGAGGAGCAGATTATAACCGAGCAGATTCATGACGATGTCCGTAAGATGATAGGACTTCTCCCGGATGAACAGCGTGAGGTTCTCCATATGAGAATGTATGCTGACATGTCGTTCAAGGAGATTGCCGAGGCTACGAATGTTAGCATCAACACGGCTTTGGGACGTATGCGCTATGCGTTGATAAATCTTCGTAAAATGGCTCAAGCGAAAAACCTGCAACTGACTTTAAGATAATTGTTAAAAATTTTTAACATTTTTTTCTGTCTTGTAAAATAAAACGATGTTAATGGGCGTTAAGATTTCAGAAATATAAACGAAATCGAGTGCCTATGACTTTAGATTCTACTCAATTATTTAAAGAAGAGATAAGAATGGTGCTACATGAGATGTGCGCCGAAATGAAGCCCAGCCGCCAGACATTGGATGCGATTATGCATTATGCGGCGACGTACGAGTTGCCAAGCTGATGAGCAGGGGCTTTATTAAAGAAGGTGACCAGGAAGAAATTCCTATGGTGCCGCCGAGGGCTTATCTGCCGAAAGGCATGCCCAACTATGTGACGCATGAGGGACTGGAAGCGTTGAAACAAGAACGCGAAAGCCTTGAAAACGAACGTGTTGCGTCAAGTGGAAACTACATAATGAGCAATTTTATCGATGCTAAGATGAAGTTGCTCATTGATCGTATTAATACCGCCGTAGAGGTGGATATGACCAAAGCCAACAAAGAAACCGTGAGTTTCGGGGCGTATGTGA
>JAGCFU010000036.1 GCA_017649945.1 Bacteroidales bacterium
CAGTTTGACCTTGCTGACAGAGCAAAAGTCGACGATTTCTTCAGCCGTCATCAAGACATTAAAGGAGTGATACATTTCGCGGCGCACAAAGCGGTCGGCGAATCGGTGGAACAACCGTTGAAATACTACCGCAACAACCTCGATTCATTGATGAATATCCTCGAATCGATGAACAAATACGGTGTTGAGAATCTCGTTTTCTCGTCCTCGTGCACCGTTTATGGCGAGCCTGACCCGGAGAATCTGCCTATCTCTGAAAAAGCGCCTATTAAAAAAGCGGAATGCCCTTACGGCAATACCAAACAGATTGCTGAGGAGATTATGCAGGATTGCATCACAGCATATAAAGGCCTGAACGCCATTGCGTTACGTTACTTCAACCCTGTGGGGGCACACGAAAGCGCGAAACTCGGTGAATTGCCATTCGGAGTTCCTGCCAACTTGATGCCTTATGTCACGCAAACCGCTTACGGAATCCGTCCGTTCCTCAGAGTGTTCGGCGACGACTACGACACACCAGACGGCACTCCTATCCGCGACTACATCCATATTATGGATTTGGCGAAAGCGCACGTGAAAGCCGTGGCCAGAATGATTGAAGGCAAAATGAAGGCTCCTTTTGAAGTCTTCAACGTGGGAACAGGCACCGGATACTCAGTTTTGGACATCATCAAATCGTTTGAAAGAAGCAATAATCTCAAGCTGAAATACGAAATCGTAGGCAGAAGAGCAGGCGACATCGTGAAAATCTGGGCTGACCCTACCTATACTAATAAGGAGTTGGGCTGGAAAGCCGAACGTACACTCGACGACATGACACGCAGCGCCTGGGAATGGGAGAAAGCATACCGCGAAGGAAAAACTTGTTTTAAGATTGACAAATAAAAAATATATGAATAATAATCACCTTATAATAATGGCTGGCGGTGTGGGCTCACGTTTCTGGCCTATGTCGATTCCTGAAAAACCGAAACAGTTCATCGACGTGATGGGCATCGGTAAGACCATGATTCAGCTCACCGTAGAGCGTTTTGCAGGCATCATCGCCCCTGACCATGTGTGGATTGTAACTTCAAAAAAATATAAGGACATAGTGATGCAGCAGCTTCCAGAAGTACCTGAGTCACAGATACTTATGGAGCCTTGCATGAGAAACACAGCGCCTTGCATAGAATACGTAAGCCGCAAGATTTACGCCAAATATCCTGACGCGAACCTCGTGTTCTCACCTGCCGACCATCTCGTGCTCGACGTACCGCATTTCCAGGAAGTCATCAAGGATTCTCTTGAATACACCAAAAACAACGATGTCATCGTGACGCTCGGAATGATGCCGACACGTCCTGAGACAGGCTACGGATACATCAAGAGTGTTGATGCAAATTCCAAGGAAAAAATCCAGAAAGTGGAGGCTTTTAAGGAGAAACCGAACCTTGAGACAGCCCAAAAATACCTCGCTGAAGGCGGTTATTACTGGAACGCCGGCATCTTCATCTGGAATGTGAAAATGGTCGTCAACACCATCGCAAAACTTGTACCTGATCTGGCAGCGGTGTTTGACAAGATAGAGCCTCATTTCTATAAAAACAACGAGCAGGAGATAATAGACGAACTCTTTCCGACATGTCCGAACATCAGCATCGACTATGCCGTGATGGAGAAATCTAAAGACGTCTTCGTGTATCCGGCCAACTTCGGATGGAGCGACATCGGGACATGGGGCAGCCTTTACACCCACATTCCTTACGACGCAAACAAAAACGCCATCATCGGGGAAAACATCCAGATGGTCGATAGCAAAGACTGCATCGTGCGCTCCTATGGAAGAAAGAAAGTGATAGTGCAAGGCCTTGATAATTATATAGTTGTGGACGACAACAACTGTCTGCTCATCTGCAAGATGCAAGACGAACAACTTATCAAGGAATGGCAAAAATAATATAGTTTATCTTTAAATTTATAATATGAAAAAGTTTTTGACAAATATTGCGAGATTGTTTTTCGGAAAACGAAATTCCGGCTCATTATCAAGAATTTATGTCTTGTTGTTTGACATATTTATCGTAATATTCACCCTATTCATAATGCCATTGCTGCGGTATTATCCTGATTTTCAAAAAATTACACTTATTAATTTTTTGAACAGGTCAATACCGGTATTGCTGCTTTTCATAATAGGCTTCATAACCGCAGGCTCTTACAAAGGTCTTGTCAGATACACAGGCTTTAGAGATATTGAACAAATCATAAAAACAACAGCGTGGGTATTCATCGCAATATGTCTTTGCAAAATTTTGATAAACAATGTTGCCGGCTTGAAATTTTTAGACAATTATTTCCCGAAATATATAACCGTGATAATGATTTGCATTATCGCCTTGGTTTTTATGGTCGTGGCACGTCTTATAATCCGTCGTATTTACAATGAATATCTGCGTCCGCAACCACATAAAATCAACGTGGTCATTTACGGTGCCGGTGACGCCGGTCCTATCACGTTAACGGCTCTGTATCAGGATACTTCGACACAATATAATGTAATTTCTTTTGTTGATGACTCAAATACAAAAATCGGAAAATCGATTAACGGTGTTCTTATTCGCAAGCCTGAAGCTGTTTTAAACAAAAACTTTATCAGTAAAAACCAGATAGATTTGGTTATTTTGGCCATGCCAAGCTTGAGTATCGATAAACGTAACGAAATTGCCAACAAAATCATCGACCTCGGTGTGAACGTGAAATCTGTGCCGCATGTGGATTCGTGGATTAACGGTACCCAGTTGAATTTCAACCAGATTCAAGATATTAAGATTGAAGATTTGCTTGAACGTGAGCCTATAGTTTTGGGCAAGGAAAACGTGAAACATGAACTTGAAGGCAAAGTTGTGATGGTGACGGGAGCAGCAGGTTCTATCGGTAGCGAGATATGCCGTCAGGTGCTCCAACATAACCCTAAATGCTTAGTGATGTTCGACCAGGCTGAGTCTCCAATGTACGATTTGCAGTTCGAGCTCAACAACGAAGAGCCTTTCAGACATATAGCAGTGCCTAAGGAGTTTGTAGTAGGCAACGTGAAGGATGTCAACAAGATGACCGAGGTGTTTGAGAAGTACCAGCCTCAGATTATCTACCACGCAGCGGCTTACAAACATGTGCCGTTGATGGAGAGTTTCCCATACGAAGCAGTGTTTGTAAACGTGTTTGGAACAAAGACTGTAGCCGACCTCGCAATAAAATACGGCGTTGAAAAATTCGTGATGATTTCAACAGATAAGGCCGTGAACCCGACAAACGTAATGGGTGCCACGAAGCGTATAGCCGAGATTTACACTCAGAGCCGCAACAGCAATACGAAGTTCGTCACAACGCGTTTCGGTAACGTTTTAGGCTCAAACGGTTCTGTTATCCCATTGTTTAAGAAACAGTTGGCTCATGGCGGACCACTTACTGTCACCGACAGAAACATCATCCGTTTCTTCATGACGATTCCTGAAGCTTGTAGTCTTGTGCTCGAAGCAGGTGCCATCGGTGATGACGACGACATCTTCGTGTTCGACATGGGCAAGCCAGTCAAGATTTACGACTTGGCAAGCAAGATGATCAAGCTCTCGCACATGCCTGACGTTCAGATAGAAATCACAGGATTGAGACCAGGTGAGAAGCTTTACGAAGAACTGTTGGCAACAAAAGAAAACACCATTCCGACCGAGCACCCGAAAATCATGCGTGCCAAGGTTCGTGAATATACCGAAGAGGAAGTTAACGACGAAATCGGAAAACTGCTTGAGATTCTTCCGACATGCAACGACTTTGATATCGTAAAGCAGATGAAGAAGATTGTGCCGGAATTTAAGTCAAATAACTCTGTGTATCAGATACTTGACAAATAAAAAAAGAGCCACGTGTCGGACTCGAACCAACGACCTACGCATTACGAATGCGTTGCTCTACCAACTGAGCTAAAGTGGCTTTTTTGCGGCTGCAAAGATACGATTTTTTTGAATTGATACGATAAAAAATGTTTTGGAAAATTTTTTCGATATTGATTGCAGCAACGGTTAAGACGTTTTTTGCACCGGCGGCAGGCTTCGCTGAAGGTCTGTCGTTCGGTACGACATTCGCCGCAACTGCCATCGGAGGAATAATAGGATTTTTGTTTTTCTATTATTTCTTCGATGCCATACTCCGTGTCTTCAAAAAAAACGCAAAAAATAATCCAAGTCCAAGGAGAATGAAGGCAGCGCGTAACATTGCGAAAATGCGAAGGAAATATCCTGTATGGTTGTTCGTATTAGTGCTTCCTATCACATCAATACCAGTGATGGCGGTGATTGTAAGAAGATATTTCAGACACGACAAGCAAACGTTCGCACTGTCGTTGTTGGCAGTGACGCTGTTTGCAATAGTCGGTTGTTTGGTGTTTTCCCCGATACAGTTATTATAACTGGCACAATGCTGCGGCACCAAGGATTGCCACCTCGTTGTCTTTCAATTCTGAAACGCGGATTTCCACTGTTCCCTTATAGATATTCAAAAGATGCTCGTCAAACGACTTGCGTAGAGGCTTCATCAGCACCTCGCCGGCATGGACAGGACCACCCATGAGGAAGATTGCCTGCGGAGCTGAGAATGTAACTGCATTAGCCATCGCTATACCTAACAAATAACCCACATTTTCAAATGTTTGGATACCTATCGGGTCACCGGCGTTGGCAGCGTCACCGACCATCTTTGAGGTCAAATTTTCAGGAGAAACCTGCTTCAAAACACCATTGTAAAGTGGATTCTGCTCCATGAGTTCGAGAGCGGTACGACGGATGCCGCCAGCCGAGGTGTAAGTCTCAAGACAGCCTTTACGTCCGCAGCCGCACTGACGACCATTGATGATGATAATCGAGTGACCGAGCTCACCTGCCGTGCTTGTCGAACCCAAAATGAGTTTTCTGTCGATGATGATGCCGCTTCCGACACCTGTTCCAAGCGTGAAAGTGATGAAATGGTCGAGGTCTTTCGCGCCGCCATAAATCATTTCGCCGTAAGCCGCAGCGTTGGCGTCATTCGACACAACTACTTTAGTATCAATGTGTTGCTTCATCATTTCGGCAAGCTTCACCTGACCTTTGAAGTTCAGGTTCGGCGCGTTGTCGATGCTTCCGGTGTAAGTATTTCCATTCGGTGCGCCAATGCCGATGCCGTCAATTTCACTGATATGGTTACGTTCAAGCAAGATTTTAATCTTGTCGGCCGTATCTTTCATATACAACTTAGCGTCGTAATATTCGTTGGTATGCAGATTTTCTTTGTCGATGATTTTTCCGTCAGCGCTGACGATTCCGATGTCGGTGTTTGTGCCTCCGATATCAATGCCTATTGAGTAAGTCATTCCCATATTGGTAATTTTTATTTCAAAAATGTAATTTTCACCGCAAAATTAAAAAAACTTTAAATAATATCAACGAAACTCAATTCTTTTTTTTATCTTTGCAGATTATTTAGAAATTTAAATACGTTTTATGAAGAACGCATATCGCGAATATAAGTTTTTGAATCTCACCAACATAGCAGATGAGATTCGTAAGTTTTGGGAAGACAACGACATCTTCAACAAGAGTTTGGAAAACACCAAGAACGGCACAGCCTATGTTTTTTATGAAGGTCCACCGTCGGCAAACGGTATGCCGGGCATCCATCATGTGATGGCACGTACCATTAAAGACACCTTCTGCCGTTTTCAGACATTGAAAGGCAAATACGTGAGCCGCAAGGCAGGATGGGACACCCACGGACTGCCAGTGGAGCTTGGCGTTGAGAAAAAACTCGGCATCACAAAGGAAGATATCGGCAAGAAAATCAGCGTTGACGACTACAACCGCGCCTGCCGCGAAGAAGTGATGAAATACAAAGACCGCTGGGACGACCTCACCCGTCAGATGGGCTACTGGGTCGACCTCAACAACCCGTATATCACCTTCACAAACGAATATATCGAGACTTTGTGGTTCCTGCTTAAAGACTTGTATAACAAAGGCTTACTTTATAAAGGATATACCATCCAGCCATATTCACCGGCTGCAGGAACAGGCTTGAGCTCACACGAGTTGAACATGCCAGGCTGCTACCGCGACGTGAAAGACCTCACCTGCGTGGCGATGTTCCGCTTGAAAGCTGAACAACGTAAGTTTGAAAAACTGCCATTCGGCGTTGACGTGAATTTCCACGACGTGCAAATCGTGGCTTGGACCACAACACCGTGGACATTGCCGTCAAACACAGCATTGGCAGTGGGTCCCGGCATCGAATACAACCTCGTGAAAACAGTTAACCCGAACAACGGCGAGCAGATTTACATCATCATCGGAAAGCCGTTGATGGCATCGTTCTTCCCTGCAGAAGCTGAAAAACCGGCATTTGAAGACTGGAAAGTCGGCGACAAGAAGCTCCCTTACGAAGTTTTGGGCACATGCAAAGGCAAAGACCTCGCAGGCCTCGACTACGAGCCGCTCATCCCTTGGGTGAGACCTGACGGCGACGGATTCCGTGTCATCCCAGGCGATTACGTCACAACAGAAGACGGTACAGGCATAGTCCATATCGCTCCTACATTCGGTGCCGACGATAACAGAGTGGCAAAACAAACCAACATCCCGCCACTGCACCTCATCGACAAAGACGGCAAGGCACAGCCGATGGTCGACAAGACAGGTAAATTCTTCCTCCTCGAAGACCTTGACCCTGAATGGGTTAAGACACATGTCGACGCTGAGGAATACGCAAAATACGCAGGCAAATTCGTGAAAAACGCCTACGACCCGACAAAGACTGACAAAGATATCTCACTTGATGTCGAAATCGTCATCATGCTGAAGGAACAGGGCAAGCTCTTCAAGAGCGAGAAACACACCCACAACTATCCGCACTGCTGGCGTACCGACAAACCGGTTCTCTACTACCCTCTCGACAGCTGGTTCATCAAGACTACAGCGTTGAAAGACAGGATGATAGAACTCAACAAGACTATCAACTGGAAGCCTGAAGCAACAGGTTCAGGACGTTTCGGCAACTGGCTCGAGAACCTCGTCGACTGGAACCTCTCACGTTCACGTTATTGGGGAACACCACTTCCAATCTGGCGCACAGAAGACGGCAACGAAGAGGTATGCATCGGCAGCGTGGCACAGCTTTGTGAAGAAATCGAAAAATCAGTGAAAGCCGGTTTCATGACTGAAGAAGAAGTTGATAAACTCGGCTATTCAAAATTTAAAATTCAAAATTCAAAATTTGACTTGCACAGACCATACATCGACGGTGTGGTTTTGGTTTCAAAATCAGGAAAGAAGATGTTCCGCGAGCCTGACCTCATCGACGTGTGGTTCGATTCAGGCGCGATGCCTTATGCACAGATTCATTACATGGGCAAGCCAGGTCAGTTGAACGACAAGACATTCCCGGCCGACTTCATCGCAGAAGGCGTCGACCAGACCCGCGGATGGTTCTTCACCTTGCATGCAATAGCGACGATGTGTTTCGACTCGGTGGCATACAAGAACGTGATTTCCAACGGATTGGTGCTCGACAAGAACGGCAACAAAATGTCGAAACGTTTAGGCAATGCTGTCGACCCGTTCGGAGCCATCACAAAATACGGTGCCGACGCCGTGAGATGGTACATGATGACCAACTCTCAGCCTTGGGATAACCTGAAATTTGACGAAGACGGCGTCGATGACGTGCGCCGCAAGTTCTTCGGAACACTATACAACACTTACGCATTCTTCGCGCTCTACGCCAACATCGACGGATTCGAGTACAAAGAAGCCGACATCCCGTTTGAGAAACGTCCTGAGATCGACAGATGGATTCTTTCAGAGCTCAACTCTCTCATTTTGGAAGTCGAGAAAGACTATGAGGCTTATGAGCCTACCAAAGCCGGTCGTGCCATCGGAAACTTCGTCGACGCACACCTCAGCAACTGGTATGTGCGCTTGTCACGCCGCCGTTTCTGGAAGAGCAACGGCTCAGACGACAAGACATCGGCATATCAGACATTGTATACCTGTCTCGACACTCTGGCACGCTTGATTTCGCCTATAGCTCCGTTCTTCAGCGAGCAGCTCTACCGCGACCTCAATGCAGTGACACATCGCGACAGCGCGGAATCAGTGCATCTCACTACATTCCCGAAGGCAAACGAGAAATGCATCGACAAGAAACTCGAGGAACGCATGGAGATGGCACAACTCGCTGCTTCGATGGTGCTTTCGTTGAGAAAGAAAGCCAACATCCGCGTGCGTCAGCCATTGTCAAGAATCATGATTCCGGTGCTTTCAGACGAAATGAAACAGCAACTTGAGAAAGTCGAAGGCCTCATCCTTTCGGAAGTCAACGTGAAGAAAGTGGAATACCTCACCGGCGAACTCAACATCCTGGTGAAGAAAGTAAGACCTAACTTCGCTTCGCTGAAGACACGTTACGCCAAGTTGATGGGACAGCTCACGAAGTACTTCAACACCATGAGTCAGGAAGACATCAGAAGCTTCGAGAAGAACGGCGGAGCCAATATCACCGTTGACGGTCAGGAAGTTAACCTGATTTTGGAAGACGCGCTCATCACAACGGAGGACATCCCAGGCTGGACAGTGACGACACAGGACAACATGACCGTCGCGCTCGACATCACCATCTCGCAGGAGCTGTTTGAGGAAGGTCTTGCAAGAGAAATCATCAACAGAGTGCAGAACATGAGAAAGGAAAGCGGCTTGGAAGTCACCGACAAGATTGTCTTGACGATTGAAAAGAACGCCGACATCATGAAGCCGGTGGAACGCTTCGGAGAATATATCTGCTCAGAGACACTCGCCACACTTGAGATGGTCGACAATATTGAAAACGTTGAGGCTCAAGAACTTGTTGACAAAGTCTCAGCAAAATTATCGATAAAGAAAGCTTAACAAAATATTATAATCATGGAAGAAACAGTCAACACATCAGAAAGAACCAGATATTCTGACGAAGAACTGGCTGAATTCAAGGAATTGATTCTGGAAAGATTAGCGCAGGCTCGCAAAGACCTTGCCTTGTTGCAGGAAAACGTCGCCAGCGGTAATGATTCCGACGACACAGCCCCTACTTTCAAGATTTTGGAAGAAGGCGCAGCTGTTTTGTCGAAAGAAGAGAACAGTGCCCTCGCAGTGCGTCAGGTAAAGTACATCAAGAATCTTGAGAACGCTTTGATTCGCATTGAAAACAAGACCTACGGAGTATGCCGCGTTACAGGCAAGCTCATCCCGAAGGAGCGTCTGCGCGCCGTGCCGCATGCAACACTCAGCGTCGAGGCTAAAATGAATCAGAACAAGAGGAAATGAAAAAGCCGCTGATTGTCATTTTTTTGGTTTTGTTGCTTGACCAGTTTTCTAAGATTCTTGTCAAGACGACGATGGCAATCGGTGATACCATCCCCGTTCTCGGAAAATGGTTTTACATCCTGTTTATCGAGAACAACGGCATGGCATTCGGATGGGAGATATCCGGAGCGGAATGGGGTAAGATTTTTCTCAGCCTCTTCCGCATAGTGGCGGTGATATTATTGTTCTGGCTCCTCTTCAAACTCGTGAAGAAAAACGTGAAATTCGGACCGTTGTTCGGCATCTCGCTCTTGATAGCAGGTGCTCTCGGCAACATCATCGACGGCATGTTCTACGGTCTGATTTTCGATTATGCCGGTTTCATGCAAGGCAGAGTCGTGGATATGCTGTATTTTCCGCTCTTCACCTTCCCGGAATGGGTGCCTTTTCTCGGCGGAGAGATATTTTTCAGCCCGGTGTTCAATGTCGCAGACAGCGCAATAACCATCGGAATTTTTTATCTGGTGATATTCCAATGGAACTTTGTCAGAAATTTTGAGTCAATTTTAGAAATAAAAAAACAAGACAATGGAGAAAGAGATTAAAGGTCATATTGTACAGATCATCGGACCTGTCATCGACGTGGCTTTTGACGATGAAAAGAACCTTCCAAGCCTCTTGGATGCGCTTGAAATCACACGCAGCAACGGTGAGAAGCTCATCACGGAGGTGCAGCAGGACATCGGAGAGAACACCATGCGTACCATCGCAATGGACTCCACCGACGGCTTGAGGCGCGGCATGGAGGTTCGCAGCCTCGGACATCCTATCACCATGCCAACAGGCGATCAGGTGAAAGGACGTCTCTTCAACGTTATTGGCGACAGCATCGACGGCTTGAAACCGATGAACCCGGGCAAGCGCAACAGCATACACCGTGACCCTCCGAAGTTTGAGAACCTCTCAACGAAACAAGAGATTCTGTTCACCGGTATCAAGGTCATCGACTTGATTGAGCCATATGCAAAAGGCGGTAAAATCGGTTTGTTCGGTGGCGCTGGCGTCGGTAAGACCGTGCTTATCATGGAACTCATCAACAACATCGCGAAACTGTATTCAGGTATGACAGTGTTTGCAGGCGTTGGCGAGCGTACACGTGAAGGAAACGACCTTCTCCGCGATATGATTGAAGCAGGCGTCATCAAATACGGCAAAGAGTTCCAGGAAGAGATGGCGAAAGGCAACTGGCCGCTCGACAAAGTCGACTACAACGAACTCGACAAATCGCAGGCCACGCTGGTGTTCGGACAGATGAACGAGTCACCGGGAGCACGTGCGAGAGTGGCATTGTCGGGCCTCAGCATGGCGGAATATTTCCGTGACGGCGACGGCGAGACAGCAGGCCGCGACATCATGTTCTTCATCGACAACATCTTCCGTTTCACTCAGGCAGGTTCGGAAGTTTCCGCTTTGCTCGGACGTATGCCATCAGCTGTGGGTTACCAGCCAACATTGGCATCTGAGATGGGTTTGATGCAGGAACGTATCACATCTACCAAGAGCGGTTCCATCACCTCGGTACAGGCTGTTTATGTGCCAGCCGACGACTTGACAGACCCGGCACCTGCTACTACGTTCGCCCACTTGGACGCAACCACCGTTTTGAGCCGTAAAATTTCTGAGTTAGGCATCTATCCTGCCGTCGACCCACTCGACTCAACATCAAGAATTCTTACTCCTGACATCGTCGGTGAGGAGCATTACAACACCGCCCAGCGCGTGAAGAACATCCTTCAGAGATACAAGGAGTTACAAGATATCATCGCCATCCTCGGTATGGACGAGCTTTCGGAAGAAGACAAACTCATCGTTCACAGAGCGCGTCGTGTTCAAAGATTCCTATCGCAGCCGTTCACCGTAGCAGAGCAGTTCACCGGTTTGAGAGGCGCCACAGTGAAGATTGAAGACACCATCAAGGGCTTCAACATGATTATGGACGGCGAGGTCGACCAGTATCCTGAGGCCGCATTCAACCTCGTGGGAACCATTGAGGAAGCCATCGAGAAAGGTAAGAAGATGTTAGAAGAAAGCAAGGAGTAAGCCATGAAACTCGAAATAACATCTCCCGACAAGCAGATTTTCAGCGGCGACGTTGATTTGGTACAGTTACCAGGCTGCGACGGCTTGTTTGAAATCCTGCATAACCATGCCCCGATGATTGCATCTTTAGGCAAAGGCAAGATAAAAGTGCAGGACGAGGAAGGAAAATTGCAGTATTTCGAGATTCGAGGCGGCGTTTGCGAGGTTTTAGAGAATAAAATTACGGTATTAGCAGAATAACAAATTTTTGTTGTCAAATTTTAAAGACCTTTTTCCGATTATGCTATTTTTCAGCTTAACGCAAGGCATAATCTCCAAATGGTCTTTAAAATTTTTTTTTAGAAAATAGTAAATGCTTTTACTTTTTTTGTATTTTTGCACCCGTAAATAAACATTATTATTAATTAAATCCATAAAACTATGAAGAGATTTAAACTCTTTTTGTTAGCTATCCTGATGATAATCAGTAGCTTAACATTTGCACAAAACAACGACAAAGTTAAGGTCAGCGGATTCGTCCAAGGACTGTATCAAGTTAACGCACAAGACGAAGACAACGTCGACAATTCATTCCGCATGCGCCGTGTACGTTTGGCAGTCAGCGGAAACCTCAACGAGATTATCTCCTATAAGATTCAAGGCGATTTCGGAAGCTCACCGATGCTTGTCGACGCTTTCGTGAAGGCCAAATTCTGCGACGCTTTTGCTGTGCAGTTCGGTCAGTTCAAGCTCCCATTCTCGATCGAGAGCCCTATCAATCCTGTCGACCTCGAAGCCATCGACTACGGTGATGTAATCTCAAAACTCGTCGGATATAGCGACGTTTGCGGTCAAGGCGGTCTCGGCCGTGACATAGGTATCATGTTCACCGGAAAATTCATCCCGATGGGCTCAGAAGGCAACAGATTCCACCTTTTAGATTATAGCGTAGGTATCTTCAACGGCACCGGTCCTTACAAACTCAAAGACGATAAGGTCGAAAGCAAAGACAACAACAACGAAAAAGAGATTGTCGGACGTTTGAACATCCATCCTATCAAGACCGTCACAGTATCAGCATCATATTATAACGGACATTACGGAACAGATATTTTGAAGAGAGAGCGTTTAGGCTTCGGAGCTGAATACAACGACAACAAAATCGTGGCACGTACAGAATACATCATGGGAAAAACAGGTCATATCACCGATACTATCGGAACTGTGAACAATTACAACAGCTTCGGTATGTATGCAGTGGCAGGCTACTGGTTTGATTTTGAATGCGGCGAGAATGCAATGAGACTCCTTCCTTTCCTGCGTTACGACTATTTCGCAAAGGATATCGATGCCAAAACAGGCGATTACGGCCTTTACACTTTAGGTTTAGACTTCCGTCCTTACAAATTCTTAAGTCTGAAGATGAACTATCAGCTCAAACAAGAAACAGTATATAAAACCAGTTCAACAGACACCAAGCTTGAAGACACACATATCTTCAAATGCATGGTCAGCTTCAAATTCTAAGGTAAATCATTAAAATTCAGATAATTATGTCAAAAGATTTATTAAAAAAAGAAGACTGGTTGGCGGTGTGGATCGGATTCATCGTCATCGCAGTAGGTGCAGTAGCGGTTTTGACAGGCTGGTTCGACTTCTCAGCAGCCAAATTCAGCACCTGGGTAGTCG
Source organism: Bacteroidales bacterium (assembly GCA_017649945.1). Taxonomy (GTDB): domain Bacteria; phylum Bacteroidota; class Bacteroidia; order Bacteroidales; family F082; genus Limimorpha. The sequence goes on from JAGCFU010000036.1 coordinate 13,110, forward strand.
GTGAGGAAGGCGTGAAGAAGGCTGTGCCTTTGGCGGAACAACTCGGACAATGGATTTTCTGGCGCAAGCTCCTCGTGACGGTGCTCGTGCTCGGCATCTTATTTACAATAGGTATCAAACTTCAGGGCGAGAACGTGAAAAAATTCATCCCGGCATTCATAGTGTTGTTCGTAATCGCCATCATCGTGCGTTTCGTGAGCGCTGAGTTCACCCTCAACCGTTACCTCGAGTGGGCATTCTGGGCTTTACTCATCGGCCTGTTGATTTCAAACACTGTAGGCACACCGGAATGGCTGAAACCTGCTATCAGGACAGAGTTTTACATCAAGACCGGTTTGGTTATCATGGGATTCTCTGTTTTGTTCAGCAACATCGCTAAGTTCGGTCTTTACGGTCTCGGCATCGCTTGGATTGTGACACCTATCGTCATCATCTTCATGTGGTGGTTCGGCACCAAAGTGCTGAAAATCGGTAACAAGCCGCTTGTCATCACCATGGCATCGGCCACTTCGGTGTGCGGAACATCTGCCGCCATCGCAACAGGAGCAGCGGCTAAAGCAAAGAAAGAAGACCTCTCGCTGGCAATCTCAATCTCCATCATCTTCACTATTTTGATGATGGTTTTCGAGCCAATGATTATCCGTTGGGCAGGCATGAACCAGCTCATGGGCGGCTCGCTCATCGGAGGTACTGTCGACTCGACCGGCGCTGTCGTTTTGGCAGGTAACGCCCTCGGACCAGAGGCGGAGCAGGCAGCTGTTTTGGTGAAGTCAATCCAGAACATTCTTATCGGTTTCATCGCATTCTTCGTGGCTATTTTCTTTGCAACGAGAGTCGACAAGACTGGCGACAGCAAGGTAGGCGCAGGCGAGATTTGGAACCGTTTCCCGAAATTCATCATCGGTTTCTTCGTGGCATCATTGGTGGCATCGTTCATCATCAAGCCTCTCACCAGCGGCGCTGACGTGAAAGCCATCAACGGCGTGCTCGACCAGTACAAGAACTGGGCTTTCGTGCTCGCATTCACAAGCATAGGATTGGACACCAACTTCAAGTCACTCACCAAGCAGATGCAGGGCGGCAAGGTGCTCTGGCTCTATGTCGTCGGACAGCTGTTCAACATCGCGTTGACATTGTTCGCTGTGTGGTTCCTGCTCTCAGGCGTGGTGTTCGACGTACCGAACCTCGATTTGTTCAAATAATGGGCAAAAAGCATATAATTTTCAAAGTGATTACCATCGTTGTGGTGGTAATCACTTTGGTTTTGGCCGTTTATATCATGCTGAGCCGCAAAGGTGTGGTTGAGGATTACGACTTTGGTGCCGGTGCCTATTATTACGCCGACATCCCGACGGAGGAGTATGCAGAAATCGACAAGGAAGGCGCGTATCACAACGTCGTTCCGAAGTGGATTTATTATGTTTTGTTCCTTGCCTGGGGTTGGCTGATGTGGCGGTTATGGGTGTGGGTTGAAAGTCGCAATGAAAGCCGAAAAAAATAATTTTTGAAAAAACGTCGGGATATTGAAAAAAGTTGTATTTTTGCAGTCCCAATGACAAGGTATCATGGCCGAGTGGCTAGGCGAAGGTCTGCAAAACCTTTTACGGCGGTTCGATTCCGTCTGGTACCTCAAAGAAACGCTGACTCGATAAAGGTTGGCGTTTTTTTATTGTTTGTTCCACACTGCCCTTATCACCTGCCCTCTGCTACGTTCATAAGAACCGCAAACATGACAGTTAGTGTCATCGAAATGAAGACTCCACGCGGCAATCTGCCATTGCGTCTGGAGAGTGCTCGACCAATAGAGTCCAAGACCTGTGCATATTACCGTATCATCCAAATGACAACCGGTAGCAGGAAAGAATATGCTGTTGCCGTTGATGCCAGTCAAAAGTCTCCCACTAACGCCATTTATGGTAATCCATTCATAGGTCGTGTTTTTGTAAAGCTCATCAAACTCTTCACTGGTAGGCATACGCCATCCCTCGCCCCAGTTGGCAATCACAGCATCGTCGGCAGGCTCCAACTCGGTTATATAGTCAGCAAAACCATTGACTCCACATGTAGAATCGGTACAATACTTGTTCAATTTATATTCTCCATTGACAAAATTACTGTATTTGTATTGTTTCCAATCATACATTTCCTTAGTGGATGTCTCACCCCACGCAAAGTAATCTCCCATATCTTCAGGATTGCTTGCTCCGACATTGCATTTAGCCCACAATGTTCCGCTCGGCAAACCTAAATCAACAAACTCGTGGTCATAAGTGACATCCGATGTTTTATCCTCTTTCTTACAGCCAAAAATCAAGACGATAAGTGCCAAAATACAAATTATAGCCTTTATAAACCTCATTTCACTTTCAATTTCTGCATGCAAAAGTATAAAAAATCCCTATAAATTGGGATGTCATCCTATCTTTTTTCTTAGTATTTTTGCAAAATGAAAAATGTGATAGATGACAACTCTCGATAAACTCGAAATCGGACAGTCGGCTGTGATAAAATCAGTTAAGGGAAAAGGTCTGAAACGCCAGCATTTCCTTGACATGGGCGTGATTCCCGACGCTGTGGTGAAGCTTGTGAAATACGCTCCTCTCGGCGACCCGATGGAGGTTCTTATCCATGGCTATTCTCTCACACTCCGCAAGGCCGACGCCAAGATGATTGAGATCGAGCCCAAAGAGACGGTGACTGACGACAACAAGGACGATTTCGACATTAACCGACTGTATATCACATCGTTACCCGACCACAACGCCCATCCAGGACTCGGTGAAGAAGGCATCTACCACGACAAGACTCACGAAAAACCACTTCCGAAAGGCACTGTATTGACGTTCGCACTCGCAGGTCAGCAAAACTGTGGCAAGACCACTCTATTCAACAGACTGACTGGAGCCAACCAGCATGTTGGCAACTTCCCAGGTGTCACCGTCGACCGCAAAGACGGAGTGATAAAGAATCACCCTGACACCCTTGTCACAGACCTGCCTGGAATTTATTCATTGTCGCCTTACACCAACGAGGAAATAGTGTCGCGCGAGTTCATACTTAACGAGAAACCGAATGCGATAATCAATATAGTGGATGCCAACAACATCGAGCGCAACCTTTACCTCACCATGCAACTCATGGAACTTGGCACCCCTATGATCTTGGCACTCAACATGATGGATGAGGTACGCAATAACGGTGGGACCATCCTCGTCAATGAGATGGAACAGATTCTCGGACTGCCTGTGGTGCCTTTGTCGGCTTCTAAAGGCGAAGGCGTAACTGAATTGGTCGAACATGCTATCCACGTGGCAAAATACCAGGAAGAGCCTGTGCGTCAGGACTTCTGCGACAAAGACGACCACGGTGGAGCCGTTCATCGCTGCCTGCACAGCATAATGCACCTTATCGAAGACCACGCTCAGAGAGCAGGCATCCCTGTTCGTTTCGCGGCATCGAAGCTCGTAGAAGGCGACAGCATCGTTCTCGAGGCGCTGCAGCTGTCGAAGAATGAAAAGGAAACACTTGAACATCTCATCGTACAGATGGAAGAGGAACGTGGCCTCGACCGCGCCGCTGCAATGGCCGAGATGCGCTTCACTTTTATCAAGCGTCTATGCGCTAAAACAGTGGTGAAACCGAAAGAAAGCAAAGAATATCAACGCAGCCGGCGCATCGACAAGATACTCACCGGCAAATGGACCGCCATCCCGATCTTCATCCTCGTAATGATGGCAATCATATATATATCCATCGACGCTCTCGGAGCGCCGTTACAGGATTTTCTTGACGATGGCATCGACTGGCTCGCCGGAGTCTGTGGAAACGCCTTGGCCCGTTGGGACGTCACCCCTGCCGTGCAGTCATTGGTGGTCGACGGCATCTTCGGCGGTGTCGGAAGCGTGCTCACCTTCGTGCCAATCATCATACTTCTGTTCTTCTTCTTGAGCATCCTCGAAGACAGCGGATATATGGCACGCGTGGCGTTCGTCAGCGACAGTGTCTTACGTAAACTTGGTCTCACCGGACACAGTATAGTGCCGCTTCTAATCGGTTTCGGATGCACCGTGCCAGCAGTAATGTCGACACGTACACTACATTCCACCCACGACAGATGGCGTACCATTCTCCTGACACCTTTCATGAGTTGTTCAGCTAAAATTCCTATCTACGCTTTCTTCACAGATTATTTCTTTCCTCACAACGGAGGCCTTGTTTTAATAGGATTGTATCTCTTCGGCATCGCAGCCGGAATAGTTACCGCGTTGATTACCAAGTGGTTCGGTAACAATAGCGACGTCGCCCCTTTCGTTATGGAGCTTCCGAACTACCGTCTCCCAAGCGCGAAAAACGTAGCGCATCTGCTGTGGGACAAGACAAAAGACTTTCTCCAGCGTGCCTTCACTGTCATTTTCGTCGCTTCATTGGTGATTTGGTTTCTTCAAACCTTTGATTTTCAGTTCAATATGGTTGCCAACGGCGAAGGTAGCATGCTCGCGGTCATCGCTGGCTGGATAACACCTGTATTCCGTCCTATCGGACTCGGAGAATGGCAGATTGTGACAGCATTAGTAAGTGGTTTTATGGCAAAAGAAAGCGTCGTAGCGACCCTTGAGGTGCTCGACGCCATGTCTCTGTTTACCACGCTCACATCCATCTCGATGTTGGTGTTCTGCCTGCTTTACACGCCTTGCGTTGCAGCTATGGCGGCCATCCGCCGCGAACTCGGCACTAAATGGATGATTCTTGTGATCATGTTCCAATGCGCTGTGGCGTGGCTGTGCGCATTCTTCGTCCATCTAATCCTGCAACTCCTGTAAACACTGTTTACACAAGCAATCAGTATAATTTTCTTTGAGATTTGCCTTCACACGGTCGCTGAGATGTACCTTCACACACCAGCAATCGATTGAGTGCACGCATTCAAATTCTTTTCCGCAACGAGGGCAAATCTTCTTCATGTTTCTATTATTTTATGATTATACGTTCAGTGAAGATGCGATGAACTGCATCTATACCGTCACAATTAATGCGAATGAAATACACACCCGGCTCCAAACCCGACACTTTGATTTCCGTTTCGGTTGATGACAGAACTTTCTGTCCGATAACGTTGTATAATTCAATACCCAGTACAGACGCGATTGATTGCGTTTCTACGATAATAAAATCATGAGCAGGATTCGGGTAAATCGAAATCATTTCTTCTCCATTTTCCGCAATACCCAAACCCGGTGTGTGCTCCACATCATGAATCACGCCTACGGCATCGAGGTCCATTCCGCTTGAATTGAACGGTGTTGGCCACGGGTCGTTGATAATATGTCCCTGACAATCGTATGTGCAATATTCAGGGTCGATGTTACCAATCACGTCGATGATGCGGACATGTGTCACGTGGTTTTTGTCAAGAAGCGGATTGTCCGGAACCTCATCCAAATCGAACGGTGTGCCGTACATTGCTCCGTATTTGCTCGCCAGATTATGGATTAGAGACGGATCAACGGAGCTGCCATTGCCAAGTTGTGTCGTTGTCTGAACATTACAGTAAGCCGGAAAACGGAAGAAGTTCTCGCCGTCGGAGCTTACTTCAACGAAACCGAGTTCAAGAAACCACAAACCTGTCTGATTGTTTTTCAACCCATTTTCAAACACAGCGAAATCAGGGCCTTCGCCGTTGCATATCGGCGAGCGGAATGTCAAGGTCGCAATGCCGCCGTCACCGAGGCTGACAACTGCCATTGTACCACCAGGTACGCCGACAGCATCCTCATCGGTACCGAAGCTCGCGACACCTGCTGCCGGGTTGGTGATGTTCATCGGACCGCGCTCAACAACGCATCCTGTAGCCCATGCCACAAACGCCGACGAGTCAGCATGCATGGCAGTGGTGCCGGGCTGGTCCTCTGCAGGAGCAAACTGCGCCCACAAAGCCATCGGCACCATAGCCAGCAATACAACTAAAAGTTTTCTCATTTCACAACGAGTTTGGTTGTCTTCATAGCATTATCACTTCTCACTTTGACGAAGTAAATGCCGGCTTCCAAGCCTCTCAATTCGATATACGACTCTGTTGATGTCAACACATTATGTCCAAGGATGTCATAAATCTCAACGCTAATAACGTTTTCTGCATTGACATACAACACCTCTGAAGCAGGATTCGGATAGACTGAAAGAGCTGAAGCTTCAACTTCTTCGACAGCATTCCAGATTGTCACAGGCTGCACAGGTGTTGTCCAAACGTATGTCCATTGAGCAATTTCTGTTGCGCATGACTCATCGCCGAATTTGATGAAATCGCCGTTGACGACAGTCTGCTCGTTATATCCATACCAAGCCATGTAGCCGTTGATGTTATACAGCCACCACATGCCCGCGAGTGCATAATGTGTGTCATATTCATCAAATGTGATTTCATTAACCATGCCGCCAGCGCCTTCGTATGAAAAACGTCCGTCAGCTTCTGCTATAGCATCCATCACATTCTCCACAGTAACGCTTTCTCCGCTGAAACGGTATCCCCAGGCCAAAGCGACATTAGGTTCATTCCAGTTGACGCAGAAAACAGCCTCATTTTCGCCTTCACCAATCCAATAAACGATTTCTGAAGGGTCAATCATAGCTTCTTCGCCTAAAGGATAAACCGGTGCTACTTCTTTTTCATAGACATAAATCCAGTTTTCAGGATCAATCATAGTGCCGCAATGTGTGTCGCCGATTTTCACATATTCGCCATTACCGACCAATGCTTCATTATATAAATCCCATGTTGATTCTCCATTGATAAGATAGGTAAGCCATCCCTGTTCTACGAGACTCAGATCGAGAACACCGTCATTGAAATGCAGGTCGTTAATAAAAGAACCACCTTCATAGCTGAAACGGTAATCAGCTGCCGCGATATCGTCCATCATAGTTTTCATAATGACATTTTCGCCGACGAAACGATAGCCCCATGCCAACGCTGTGTCAGGCTCTGCCCAGTTTACGATGAACACTGCTTCACTTTCACCTTCTCCAATCCAGAATTTAATCTGTGAAGGGTCGATTGTCGCATCTTCCTGTGCGAAAAGGTTGGTCGAGAAGAGACCGAAGATTCCTAAAAGGAACATTAAAGTAAATTTTTTAACCATAATTTAAGATTTTTAAGGTTTAATAATAATTTAATTACCTCAAAACCTCGTGGAAAAATGTTGGTAGGCCTTATAAAATAAGGAAAGCCAGCTTTTATCCCGAAAGCTTTGTTTACGATTTATGGCAGGTCTTCTGACTCGCTCCTTCAGGTCTGCCGCCTTCCCGAAACGTTTGTTTTCAGTGGCATTGTGGCAGATTTTAAGAGCTTACAGCAGCGGGAACTGTCCGGGATTTCCACCCGATTCCCTATTAAGCCTCGTCGGCACCATAAATCGCTGCAAAAATACGAAAATTTCTTATATAAATATAAAAAGACTATATGAAAATCAGTCTCGAAATCTTTCCTTTCTAAGGCCTGATTTTCATATAGTCTTTTAAAGCTCCATTTCCACGGAAACCGATTCCATCTTTCCACCCAGCGGCGGATTCATCTTTTTCACCTTCACCCAGGCGTATGAAACTGTTGGAAATTCCTTTTGAATGGCATTTAAAATGCGTCTGGCGACATTTTCAAGCAACTTCGAGGAAATCATCATCTCGCGCTTCACAACGGCGTAAACCTCCTGATAATTAACTGTATCGTCAAGGTTGTCGCTTTCTTCCGCTTTCGAGGTGTCGACCTCCATGCTCAAATCCACATTGAACCATGTTCCAATCTTGCGCTCCTCAGCAAAACACCCATGATAGGCGTAGAACTCCATTTTTTCTATTGAAATCAGTGACATAATTTTAGCTATTAGCCATTAGTCATTAGCCATTAGTCGTTAGCCATTAGTTTTGGTCGTCCAATTCTAATGGCTAATGGCTATCAGCTAATGGCTAAATTTTTAATTCCTTTTTCAATACGTTTCAACGCTTCTTCTTTTCCAATCAATGCAAGGATTTCATGGATGTGCGGACCTTTGCCGGCGCCGACGAGCATCAGACGGAGACCGTTCATTACAGGTCCCATGCCGAGTTCGTTGCTTGTAATCCATTCATTCAAAATCTTGTCGATGTTCTCTGCGCTGAAATCGTCAATATTCTTTATCACTTCCGAAGCCTGGCGCATGAGGTCGGCGCTGTTTTCTTTCCAGCGTTTCTTCACTGTCACCTCGTCGTAGGTGGTAGGCTCCTCAAAGAAGAAGAAGCTCTGATCCCACATCTCCTTCACGAAGTTGACGCGGTCTTTCACCAATGCCGCCACCTTTGTAACGTATTCAATATCAGAGTCAATGTTCTTTTCTGTCTTGAGCCATTCCTGATATTCTTTGCCAACTTCCTCACTCGAACGGCGCATCAGATATTCGTGGTTGAACCATTTTGCTTTCTCAACATTAAACCTTGCTCCCGACTTGCTACAGTGGTCGAATGAGAAGGCTTGGATGAGCTCGTCCATAGAGAAGATTTCCTGCTCTGTTCCCGGGTTCCAGCCAAGAAGTGCGAGCATGTTGATGAATGCCTCAGCATAGTATCCCGACTGCTTGTAACCCGACGAAATCTCGTGTGTCTCCGGATTCTCCCATTGCATAGGAAACACTGGGAATCCGAGGCGGTCGCCGTCACGTTTGCTGAGCTTGCCGTTGCCGTCCGGTTTGAGCAACAATGGAAGGTGTGCAAACTCCGGTGCTTCCCATCCGAATGCCTGATACAGAAGCACATGCAATGGCATTGATGGCAGCCATTCCTCACCGCGTATGACGTGTGAAATTTTCATCAGGTGGTCGTCGACGATGTTTGCCAAATGGTATGTCGGCATACCGTCTGACTTAAACAGAACCTTGTCATCCAAAGTGTTGGTGTTCACTTTGATGTCGCCGCGTATGATGTCGTGCATCTCAACCACATAGTTCTCCGGCATCATGAAACGCACAGTGTAAGGAGTTCCGTTAGCAATCAAAGCATCTACATCTTCCTTAGTCATTGTCAATGAGTTACGCAGTTCCTGACGTGTCTCGGCGTTGTAGATGAAGGTCTTTTTCTGTGCCTCTGCTTCTTTGCGGAGGTTATCGAGTTCCTCGGCTGTGTCGAATGCATAATAAGCATGGCCTTTTGCTATCAGCTCGTCGCTGTATTGTTTGTAGAGAGACTTGCGGTTGCTCTGTTTGTAAGGACCGTAAGGACCGCCCACAATGTCACTTTCGTCGAACTTGATGCCACACCAGTCGAGCGATTTTATGATATATTCCTCGGCGCCCGGCACAAAGCGTGTCTGGTCGGTGTCTTCAATGCGGAGCAGCATCTTACCGCCGTTTTTCTTCGCGAAAAGATAGTTATACAAAGCGGTTCTCACGCCGCCGATATGCAACGGTCCGGTCGGACTTGGAGCAAAACGAACTCTTACTTCTTTCATTTCTCAAAAATTTTTGCAAAAATAAAAAAAAGTC